>JBAXBI010000283.1:0-2195 GCA_037142055.1 Candidatus Omnitrophota bacterium
CTGTGTGGATTATTGGGAATGGGAATAAAAACGTACCACCTTGACGTATAAAATCCTTTTCTCTTAAGATAACGCTTTCTTTGAAATGCCAAGGAAGAACAAGAAAAACATCAATCTTCTTATTTTTAGCTTCCTTTTCTGAAATTATTGGTATATTAGTGCCGGGGCAGAGCCTACCCCATTTGTCTTGATTGACTTCAACCATAAAAGGAATTTCTTTAGAAGTTATTGCGCAAAACTGTAAAAGAACGTTTCCCTTGGTGGAAGCTCCATAACCTGCCAAAATCATCCCTTTTTGACAAAAACCATCTATGCTCTGGCGTAGTTCTAGTTTATGTCTCAATATATTTCGAAAGAACTCTTGATAAGGCCCAATGGTATCTAGCCCTAATTTTTCTTCTATTGTAATAAACCGGGCGATTTCTGTCTTTGCCTCTTCATAAGACGATTTCTTCTTAGCCACAACCACCCGCAGGCTACCCCCGTTAATCCCATTGAGCTTGCAATCGATAATTTTCAAGCCCGCTTTATCCATTAGCCATTTTATCTGCTTAAGTCCGTAGTAAGCTGCGTGTTCGTGACAAATCGTATCATAGGCATTATTTTTAATAACTGAAACAAGATAGCTTTGTTCTATCACCAATATCCCCTCATCGGATAGGATCTCTTCAACATCAAGCAAAAACTGCAAAGGTTTATTTAGATCGTAAAAGAGGGCTACCGTTGTAACGACTTTGGCCTTTTTATGACCTATCTGAGACTTTATTTTCTCTTTAGAGAAAAAATCCTCAATAATTGAAACATCCTTAGGGTAATACTGTTTGAATTTTACCGCTGTAGGGTCTATTCCGAACAAAAGATAGTTTTGCTTGGAGAAAAAGCTTAATAATGTCCCATCGTTACTGCCAATATCAATAATGACATCATCTTCTTTAAGGGCTACGAACGCTCGAATATCTTCAGCGAGTCTTTGAAGATGATTGCGCATGCTTTCATTTAAACTTGAACGGTACCCATAACTTTCACCAAAAAGAACATAGGGGTCAAAGAAATGTTTAAGTTGAACCAAACCACATGAATCGTTTGGATTACCATAACACTTAACGACTTCCAGCGGTCCCCGAGGGACAGGCTCTGATATGGTTTTTGGGAAAACTCCAGTTAAGGCCATTTCCCCAAGATTACAGATAGGCTCAAGGTGAGGGTTGCCGCAAAGGCGACATTGTTCAATGGATGAGGTGATCACTCAATCTTTCCCTGACGGGCTAGCGCCAAGGTTTCTTTTGTATACGAATAAAGATTTTTTATAAAATCCTGATTGCCATGGCCAGAAAGCCTCTGGCCATAAACAGAAGGGACCTCTACAATTTTATAACTCTTCTTCTGTAGATAATACAACAAACGAATTGTGTAATCACCAAATCCATAAAAAATCTTTTCTCGTTGGCACTGAAGAAAACAAGAACTTCTAATAACTAAAAATCCAAAGAGATGATCAGTTAATTTACTAGCTGTTAAACGGCATATAAATTTGTTAAAACCATGGCTGCACAAACTCCTCCAAAGGGGGGTCATGCCTCCACCTCGAATAAATCTTGAAGCTGATACTACATCATTTTCAGCAATCAACTTGAGCATTGAGGGTAAATCTTTTGGATTATGATTAAAATCAGAATCCATTAAAACTAATATCTTACCTTTAGCGTTTTCTATCCCACAGTCAATGGACTTAGCATATCCAGGCTCTTGGGTTCTCATAATCACGCGGACAAAAGTAAGAGCGGCTTCTTGAACAATATTTGCGGTGCCATCAGGGCTTTGATCATCAACAACTAAGATTTCATAAGGACGATCTTCAAGAGCTTTCTCAATAGCGCTGATAAGGCTTAAAATATTTTCTTTTTCATTAAATCGCTCGCTGTATTTTTCGGCCGTCTCCATATAAAGCTTGAATCCTTTGACGCGCCAAAGAAGCTCAGCTCCTTCCTGAGTCCTTTGAGTCATAAACATCGCAAAAAAGAAAATTATTCCGGCTGACAAAATCAGGATTCCGGTGTAAAGCACATAAAACTCCTTCGCTTCATTCCAATCTTTGTCAATACCGGCTTCAAATCCAAAAGCCTCGCAAACATAAAAAGCAGTAGCCAGCGGGAGAATAGTAGCTGAAAAAATGGAAGCTATAAACAGGCCAAAAG
>JBAXBI010000284.1:0-2187 GCA_037142055.1 Candidatus Omnitrophota bacterium
GCGACCTTCCTTTAGAAGATAGGAAGAGACTGCCACCAAAATATTATCCACCCTGTCCCCGGAAGTAATCACCAATGCTCCATCACGCAGGTGACCTATCATATTATAAGGTTCCATAGCAGCTACAATGGCATTATAAACTCGTGACTGTAGATTTTCTTCACCCGAGAATACTTTCAGATTTAATCTTTCACAGATTTGAGCTACGGTAGGCGCGCTTAAAAGTTCAGTTTCGGGAATTGCACCTAATAACCTTATTCCTTTTCTCTCAAGACCTTTTCCTACAATCTTCTTTATTTTTTCCAGCTTATCCGGAATAATTTTATTAACAATAACCCCTACAACTTCTACCTTGCGCATATCAAAAAGGGCTTTATTTAACATGATCTCATCAATGGATCTGCCAATCCCTCCTTGGGAAACAATAATAACTTTAGAACCAAGTAAGCTTGCCACATCCGCATTTGAACAGTCGAAAACGGATCCAACCCCTGCATGACCTGTTCCCTCGACAATAATAGCCTCTTTCCCTTTGATAATCCTCTGAAAGGAATCAAGAATTTGCTTCTGCAGAATTTCTTTTTGGGGATTAAGAATATAACTTTCCGTATACCCACGTCCTACGGTGACTGGACTCATATCGCTGATATTCTTTCGACAATGATAAACTTCGCCGATTAGATACGTATCTTTATCTATTGTCTTTTCCCCGTACTTAACGGTTTCTTGACCGACAGGTTTCATGAAAGTTGTTTTAATTTTGTGCTCTTGAAAACTTTTAAAAAGCCCTAAAGCAACAGTGGTCTTTCCAGCGTTTTGGTGAATGGCAGATATAAAAATATTTTTTAGTTTTTTCATATTACCACCCCTTCGATAGGATCAGAATTATTACGCCCTCTACGTCGTTTTCTGGACGCAGGTTAAGACTTGTTAAAGCCTTTTGGCAAGGGCTTGAGGAATTTCGTCAGGAAAGTCGATTACATCAACACCGGCATCTTTAAGAATCTTCATTTTTGCTTCCGCGGTGGAGTCTCCCGAGGAAATAATAGCCCCCGCATGCCCCATACGTTTACCCGTTGGAGCAGTGCGTCCAGCGATAAAGGACACCACCGGTTTATTAACATAGTTTTTAATAAAATCTGCGGCCAATTGTTCATCTCCGCCGCCTATTTCGCCTACCATAACAATGCCTTTTGTTTCTGGATCATCTTGAAACATTTTAAGCACATCAACAAAGCGTGTGCCGATAATGGGGTCTCCGCCTAAACCAATACAAGTACTTTGCCCCATATTATTGATCGTTAAATTATAAACAACTTCATAGGTCAATGTTCCCGAACGAGAAACAACCCCAATATTCCCTGGCTTATGAATATGTCCTGGCATAATACCAATTTTGCATTTTCCCGGTGATATAAGCCCTGGACAATTAGGTCCTATCAAACGACTTTTCGAGGTCGAAAGAGCTTTTGAAACTTCCACCATATCCAAAACAGGAATACCTTCAGTAATACAAATAATAAGCTCAATGCCATTGGCGATATCTTCAAGCATAGCCTCTTTAGCAAATTTAGCAGGGACATAAATAACTGCTGCAGTCGCACCGGTTTTCTCTTTAGCTTCTTTAACAGAATTAAAAACAGGAATGCTGTTGACCTCTTGACCGCCTTTACCAGGAGTTACACCGCCCACAACCTTGCTTCCATATTCAAGCATCTGCTTGGCATGAAAAGATCCGTCACGACCTGTGATGCCCTGAACAATAACTTTCGTATTTTGATCAATTAAAATAGACATATTATTTATTAACAACCTTTACAGCTTCTGTGACTGCCTGGCGCATCGATGAATATATCGTAAGCCCTGACTTGCTTAACATCTCTTTAGCTTGGGCTTCATTAGTTCCCGTTAAACGAATGACTAAAGGAACTGGCATATTAATTTGTTTAAGCGCGTTTAGAATTCCTGTTGCAATGTCATCACAACGGGTGATTCCACCAAAGATATTAATTAAGATAACTTTAATATCCGGATTACGCAAAATAATCTTAAGGGCATTTAATACTTTCTCCGGATTTGAACTACCTCCAACATCTAAAAAGTTAGCTGGCTTGCCCCCTAAAAGATTTACAGCATCCATGGTCCCCATTGCAAGACCTGCGCCGTTGACAATGCAACCGACATTTC
>JBAXBI010000285.1:0-2162 GCA_037142055.1 Candidatus Omnitrophota bacterium
TTACTTAATGTTTTTAATATAGGCAGATACTTTAAGGAGAATATAATGACTCAATTCAATGCATCAGATTCAATCCTGTATTTCCCGACAATAGAATTCCGTTCGGCAGGATGGTTAAAAGCCGCACTTACTGTTTGGGATCATGTATATAGAATCGTTCCTCCTACCTACAAACCAGATGATCCTTACATGATAAAGCAAGCAGAAGAGGAAGGGTTTATTAGATCAATTATACTTGAAGATGCTGACCTCAAAGAAGCTTATGAGAAATTCATGGTGTTTTATAGTAAGCTCAGCTTTGTTCCCGCAGGTTTAGAACCTGGAGATACTGTAAGAATTCATAAGGAAAAAATCGACGGGCGATTGTACCCTATTCTTGATGATATTGCGAAAAGCCATGACCGTGATTGGTATAGTTTGCCTTCAGAACTTGTGCGTGGGTACATGTTTTATCTGTCACAAACCATTTCTGAGCGCAGGCAGCTAGTTAGAGGGACAGACAATGCTGATGCTTGGGTCGTATCAGCTTATTTTGCAGAAAATGGCAACTTCAAAGAATTCGTATATGACACTGAAGCTGAAATACAATATTACAACCTAGCGATAAATGATCTTATTCCGCTAGGAATAAAAGATGTCCCTATGAGTCAAATCATAGAATTCGTAAAGAAGAGGCGTGACGAGAAGAGCATTTTCAGAAACACTTTGAGCGGTTTTGTGGACAAACTTGCAGAGTGCGAGTCCGAAT
Source organism: Candidatus Omnitrophota bacterium (assembly GCA_037142055.1). Lineage (GTDB taxonomy): Bacteria > Omnitrophota > Gorgyraeia > Zapsychrales > Fredricksoniimonadaceae > JACQCF01. The sequence continues at coordinate 749 of JBAXBI010000285.1, forward strand.
CGCACGCCAAAGTTCTCCTACAAGATTACGCTAAGACGCTGTCTACTACTAAGAATGACCTGCGACAAAGCATGGATTTTTGTGACAAGGAACAGTTATCCTCAATATTCGCATTTAGGCGTTAATATAAACGGTGTCGCGCAGTCCCCACTAGTTTTTACTGCAAATGGCTCGCAAAGTTTTACAGTAAGCTTGGGTTCTGCTGGAACGACGCGCACAGTTGAACTTGTGGCAGGATTGCAAAGCGATGGCGGAATCTATACTGTGATGGGCTCGTTTATTGATAGCGTTGATTATCCAGCTGCCGCCACTTTTTCTGTATCATCGCCAACAATCGGAAACCGCGTGTTAGTTTACGGGGACAGTATTGCTGTCGGCGGAAATGCATCAGGAAATGACTACAGAAAATGCAGCTCAGTATGCAGAAGTAAAAAATACTAACGAGAAGGAAGAAACAGGATTACAAAAACTAGCTGATAAATATGAGGAAGATAGGATTGGGCAAGGTAAGGTAGCTAAAGGGGCAACAAGATTTCTTAATAAATTTGGTGTAATGGATAATATCATTGGTGGTCCAGATAAAACCTTATCTCCTTATGATCATCGCACTCAAGCTGAAATTACTTCTGCTGAACAAGAAGGTCAACAAACAGCGATTAATACGCTGCAAAGTGATCCACGTAGTGCGCCTGGGGCCACTGAAATTCCAGTAGAAACCCTGACTAATAAGAGTCAAGCAGCAGATATAATCAATGAAGCTGTTAAAGTAGATATGGCTCCTGAACAAGTAGAACAACAAAAAGCTAATAACAACTTAATTAAGAAGAAGTAAAATTGCTGGCATTAATTTCTGTGATGAATATTGCTTATCAAATGTCTATAGGCAGGAGAAGTACGATATTTATTAGAATCGTCGCTTCTTTTAGAGCTAATCGAATCAAATCTAGCACGCTCTTCTGGAGTCATTTGTCTCATGCCAGTAACTTCTTCACACCAGGCATTTTTATTAAATAAAATAGTAATAGGACAGTTTTTTATGATGAAATATAAAGTTGGAGTTAGCAAAACAAGCGGTAGTAAAAACCCAATAACTAGAAAAATCAGTATATCGCTTTGGAGCATTCCGGCTAAAAACAATATCAATACTGGTGATAAGATAGTTAAAAATATTACCATCCCAAATTTTCTAGGGTACACATTCTTTAATGACTTGCCTTCTTTGTTTAAAAAGCCTTTTTCTTTATCAAAACTAACTTTTGCTCCTTGTGCAGCAAGGTACGGTACTACAAATAATATTACCAAGAGGAAGGTCCATGCACCACTATCTATAACAGGTTTGCCAACAAACAATATTACAGGCCAGCTAAAACTTATACCGAACCATAGCATTAGGTTCCAGAAATTATCTCGATTT
>JBAXBI010000286.1:0-2160 GCA_037142055.1 Candidatus Omnitrophota bacterium
ATAGATATCATATGAGGGTTGACTGCAAATCCACCCGAGAAATATTTCTTTGGGATAACCTGGCCGTTGGCTTGAGCGTCTTCTTTAATATAATTAAAAACTCCCTTTTTATACGCCTGCAAATATTGCTCATAAATCTTTTCTTTCACCGATGGATCAGATAAGTTAACACCTTTGACCGTGCTTTTATCGGCGTAAACTTGGGTCAGCAGAGCTTCCTTAAGATTCTTCTTGTACCAGTTAGCTAGAATGAGCGAGTTAAAAATTTGACGCAGCTTAGCGAAGTTCTTACCCTGGTTGACTTCCTTTTCTAACTCTGGCAGGACAATTTCACGGACAATTTGGGAGGCTACACTATGCGTATCCCCTGTGTCTTTGCGAGCGACCGTAGGGAGCGACGCAATCTTTTTAGAGTTAACAGATTGCTTCTCCAAGGCCAAATAATCTTCCTCTAGCAGCACCTTCAAATGACCATCCACCACAAAAGCACTTTGGCCGTGCTCATAGACGGTTGCCTTATCGGCTAAAATCCAGACCTTATTAAATGTATTAACAGGAATTTCCTTAGTTCCATAGAGCGCTTGAGATTTAGCGTAAATACGGTTCCAAAATTCTCGCCCTAAGTCCTTCTCTGGGTATATCAATGAAGCTGTTAATTGCTTTAATATGTAATCCTCCGCTAGAAGATCCCTCCCTAAGGCGGTCTGACCTAAGGCATCAGGCGCCATTTTATTCTTTTCATAGGGAGAAAGGTTAACCCATAAATCTTTCTCTGGAATGGTCAAGCAGGCGAAGAAATATTTAATAAGACGGTCTGCTTCTGTCTTGAAGTTCTGGTCTTTAGCCGTTAATTGAGTATTACCTACATCAACAACGAAATCAAACATGAAAGGATTGTCTTTATGGACCGTTAAACCCTTAACTAAAACAGGTTCATAAGGGTCGCTTAAACTCATCATAGCCCCTGGCAGAGGTAAGTTTAATGCCTCATCAGCACGAGCGAAAGGCACTTGTCCTAGAGAAGTTAAAAAAAACACAACAGAGAAAACGCAAGCCATAAAACGTTTAAGCATGTTAGATTCCTTTTATAATTAATTGGAAATTAATGGGTTACCCCAAAATCTTATGAGGGCATTCTTTAAAGTATAAAATATACCATATATTTGATTAAAAACAAGTATCGAAGAAAATATCAAAGAAAATATTTTTACTTTGAGCGGGAAACATTTTAAATTTCTTTAAGAAAACCTTGAAAACAATCTTAGATTTTTTAATCTACACACCACAGATTAACGTTTAAAGCCTATTTTAATGAAAAAACGTTAATTTATACGCTTAATATAATGAAATCGCTCCACTTTATAAGTTTCCTAGCGTAGTTTAATGCGGATGACAGCCGCAATGGCCGCCACAAGGAGTTACAGGCTTTGATTTAGCCTCTGCTGGCGCAGAGGGTTTACAATCAGTTTTAACGTCAGAGGGCTTCCTTTTATAATCAGTTTCATAGAAACCACTGCCTTTAAAGATCATCCCAGAACCACTTCCAATTAAACGCACAAGCTTCTTCTTCCCACATTTAGGACATTTAGTAAGCTTAGCCTCCATCATAGTCTGAAGAGTTTCAAATTCATGGTTACAGGCTTGGCATTCATATTGATAAGTTGGCATATGTTATTCCTTTTCTGACATCATCCCCCGATATCCATCATTCGGAGAGGTAAAAATATTACTTGAACGCTTTTTTTAATTTCTCTTTAAACGACCCTTTTGAGCTATCTCCAGACTCCTTAGCAAATTCTTCCAAAATCTCTCGCTGACGACTATTTAAATGCACTGGAACTTCAATCATCACACGCGCATAAAGTTCTCCCGGGCCTTGACCATGCACTCCGGGCATACCATGCCCCTTTAGTCTAAACATTTTGCCGCCTTGAGTACCAGAGGGGATTTTCATTTCAACATTCTCTTTTAAAGTTTTAACATACACATCCCCACCTAAGGCTGCTTTGGCAAAACTTACCGGAACATCCATATATAGGTCTTGTCCATCACGTTTGTAAAGATTATGTTCACGAACCTTAATAAAAAGATAAAGATCTCCGCTGCCGCCTTGGCCTATTTCACCTTCTCCACGGACACGAAGTTGGGAATCATTATCAA
>JBAXBI010000287.1:0-2158 GCA_037142055.1 Candidatus Omnitrophota bacterium
ATCACGTCTGGAGGAATCAACTCACTCTCTGGGAAGATGTTATTTTGAAATCTCCTCATAAACCACGAACTTTCATCAATTTAGCAGTTGCTTACGATAAAAATAATCGACCTATGGAATCAATTTATTTTCTTAGTAAAGCTATTGGAATAAACAAAAATGATTACGGTAGTTACATGACCCGAGGAACGATTTATTACAAACTAGGCCAGCAGACTCAAGCTTTAAAAGATTTTAATCAAGCGCTCGCAATTAACCCTAATTACTTCTTAACTTATCTAAGACGTGCTCTTCTTTATAAGAAACAGAATAAATTTAAAGAAGCTTTAGCCGATTTAACAAAATCAATTAACCTGCAACCTGATTTTCAATATAGCTATACTAATAGAGGACTTTTGTGGATGGAATTAGGACGAACAGATAGGGCACTTAAAGATTTTCAACATGCTCTAAAAATAGCCCCTCATGACTTTGAAGCCCTGGTTGATCGTGGCGGACTATATTACTCGCTAGGCCAATATGAACTCGCTATTAAGGATCTTACTCATGCCCAAGAAGTTGACCCTACCAACGTCATGGTTTATAAAAACAAAGCTAATTGTTTTTTGAAGATTAATAAAATAAATGAAGCATTAAAAGACCTTCAAACGGTTTTACACTTAAATCCCACTGACATCGAAGCCCGTACAATGTATCAAAACGCTACACTCTTAAAACAATAATATATTTAATGCCCTTCTTTACCCCAAGTCTTGTCGAGAAACTCTTCCCGGCCGGAATTGTCATGGTACATCTGATATCTCATAGAACTTTTCTGATAATATTTCTGGTGATACTCCTCCGCTGGATAAAACTTTGTAGCAGTAATAATCTGAGTCATAATTGGCTTATCAAAACGGCCTGACGCCGCTAATTGTCTTTTAGATTCTTCAGCTATACGCTTTTGTTGATCATTATGATAGAAAATTGCACTACGATACTGTGAACCATAGTCGACAAATTGATGATTATTAGCGGTTGGATCAATATTATGCCAATAGATATTAAGCAGTTGCTCGTAGGTAGCCTCTGTGGGGTTATAAGTAATTTCGATAGCTTCTGCATGGCCGGTATCCCCTGATGAAACTTCTTCATAAGTTGGATTTGCTTTTTGTCCACCAGTATACCCAACTAAAGTTTGTTTTACCCCTTTAAGACGATCAAAAAAAGGCTGCATACACCAAAAACATCCGCCTGCAAATGTTGCTTTTTCTAAATGGATACCCTTCACCTCACCCTCCTTAGCGTTAACAACCACTGAAGTCATTACGAATACCGTAAAAATTAAATAAATCAAACGCATAGGCACGTTATTTTCCTTCCAACACAAACTTAAGCGCCACAGAATTCATACAATAACGTTTACCTGTCGGTGGTGGCCCATCATCAAAGACATGCCCTAGATGAGCCCCACATCTGGCACAATGCACCTCACGTCGATGCATCCCATAAGTATTATCCTCTTCATAACCGACGTTCGCTTCATCAACAGGTTGCCAAAAAGAAGGCCAGCCTGTGCCTGATTCAAACTTCTGATTAACTAAAAACAAATCAGTTCCACATCCAACACATTTATATACACCTTTTGCGTGCACTTTACTTGGCAGGCTACAAAAAGCCCGTTCGGTTCCATGTTCGCGAGTTACGTTAAATTGTTGCGCAGTCAATACCTTCTTCCATTCTTCCTCAGATTTAATTATTCTATCAACCTCCTGATAACTTCCAGTAGAAACAGAATAAATACGAATCTTTGCCTTTCCCTGATCACTCATCTTAGCCTCCTTAGCATACACGGTACATACTCCAACACTAATCATCATTATAAATACAAACATATAACGCATACAGTCTCCTTTAAATCAACTACTAAAATGTACTCCCACCTGAGAAGCCCAGGATTCTAGAGACTTACTAAATTCCTTAACCGATCCAGCTCCTTCCACCCGAATCTGCCGAATTTCTTTGCCATCATTATTTAAGAAAACTATCGAAGGAAGACCCACGATAGAGTATCTATCGATAATCTCCTGTACCTTAGGAGCCTCCATATCGGTTGCATCTAGCCTAAAGGCGGTTACCTGGGAAAGTTGATTCTTAATCATTGAATTAGAAAAGACTA
>JBAXBI010000288.1:0-2145 GCA_037142055.1 Candidatus Omnitrophota bacterium
TGAAGAAAATTATGGAATAAAGAATGTAAAGTCCTGATAAAATAAAGAATAATTACGATAATTAATAAATAATAGTTATATAAAAATAAATATAAGACAAAAAGTATTAATATCCTAATAATTAAAATTAAAAAATTTGTAATTCTAAATTCAACTCTAGTTTTGAAAAGATAATTATTTGACTTTATAATGTGATTCCATCATATGCATTGAATGATTTAATTGAGTATCATAACTATATAATTCTTCATAATCTAATACACATTTAGTTGTTTGAATCGATCTTTCTAACTCTGCAATAATCTCTTTAATAAATGGTTCTATTTCTTCGGAAGCCTTAGCTAAAACTTCAGCATCTATAGGTAGATCACCTCTTAATATCACAGTATTTAAGAGCCCCAGCACTTCTGTCACGGTCAATTCCTTAATCCTTTGTCTTTGACCTGTGGGCATCTGTCCCTTCATGTAATGATCTATTCTTCTTCCACCTCCAAAGAGGCTAGAACGCATTTTAGCAATATTAACAACTCGCTCGTTAAATTGAAATTTCTCTGTCTTTGGTTGTGGACCCAAAAAGCTTACTTCTAACATTTGGTATCCAGGAATCTGAGCTAAACGCAAAGCCATATAAGCCGGGGTATTGTTACGCTCAACCTCCACAGGCCAACCATTGGAGTTCCAATCATTCCAGGACATATCACGAATATACTCTGCTGTTAGGTTTACTTGAGGGTCGCAGAAACACACAACGTAATACCCCTCGAGAATTAACATATCCACCTTCTCAAATCCTAATCTTTCGTAGAAATCTTCAATGATACCTTCAAGGGTTTCTTTCTGTGTCCAACCTTTGGAAGGAATAATAAATTTACTTTCATCAAGGCGCTTTTGGACATACAGCAATAGCTGAGGTTTAATAGACTCCCTACGAACAAAGGCAAGATCTCCATTAGTGTTTCCTTCTAGAATTGCTTTAAATCCTTCTTTAACAAAACCCACTACCGTTTCATTAAGCTTCTTCCAGGAGTCAATAACCAATTCTTTTCCACTAATAATTCCCGACAAGGAAGCTACCAATTGATCCATGCCATTGATAACCACAGCAGCCCCTTCATCCAGCCGAGCCATCTCGCAGAGATCTGTGAGACTATGCGCCACCTTATCCAACTGTCTTAATCGTTCTTTAGGCACATTATCGGCATTAATCCCTGCAATAATCGTCTTAACCTCTTCCACAGCCTGCTTAAATACCGCAACTGAATCCAACCCTGTTCCTCTAGCAAAAACAATTGCCATATACCCATACCGAGCTCCCTGTACGGCGCTCTCTAATGCCTGTACTCTCGTTTTATCTTCTTTTTGTAATTTCTTAGCCAATACAATATTGATCCTACCCAGCAATCTGTACGCACGCGCCACGAACATAGGACTTCCACCTTGATTTTGGTCATAATTATCAATAACCTGAAGCAATAATTCCCTCGCCCCTTGAAGCTGACTTTCCTCTGGGTTCTTACCTGCTAATATTGATTCAGCTTTTTCAACCCAAACGCGACGATCATAGAGGTAGGCCACGTCATTATATTGCAACGGCTCTTGTTTAGGAGCCGGCACAACATCAGAGGCCATGATGTAGTTAACATCTGCTTTGTTTTCGTCTATAAATTGGTAAATTCTACTTATATTATTAACGAGTTCTTGTGACTCGTAACGATTGGCAGTTCCAACCTCTCCGATGACGGTCATCTTTTCTCTTTTAAAGACACGCGAATCCCAAACAATTCTAAGCTCTTCTCGTGCTCGGGTTAAGGCCACATACAACATCCCCTCTTCCTTAGTAAAGCGGTAATTACCCTCTGGATTACTTAAGACACAATCATATATTACATGTTCATTTTCTCCACCTTGATACGGCCGTACAGTAGTAACTAACGGAATTGCTTGGTTTTTATCCCAAACACCTACGATTCCACTTTTAATATAATCACTTTGACCAGCATAGGGGGTTATGGCCGTGACTGTATGAGCATTTGTTTTAAAATCTTGCAAATTCTTTATTACGACGGAAGCCGAATAAGAATTATCAAATGAAGGCTTGAGATTCCGTTCATGATACTTCGCATCTTTCGTATCAATATCCAAAAT
>JBAXBI010000289.1:0-2142 GCA_037142055.1 Candidatus Omnitrophota bacterium
TTAGGCGGCCCTGTTTACGACCATTCTCTCCATGACTGGCACAGCCTCTTTGGACGTATGGGCATTTTAGAATATGACCACTTTATTTCAGGATACATCTGGACTTTGGCTGTCCTTTCGATGCTGCTGTGTTTTTCTTTGGGAATTTGGCTTTTATGGCAAATGGCTTTTTATAAAACTGCAAAGAAACTCTAATCAAAACCTTCTTAATTTCCTTCGAACACCTTCTCTTCCCTGATTAGATATCTTATAACTTCCGTTCATGGCCTTTTTATATATGCCCCTTGACTCTTAAGGATGTTTTGATACATTACATGAGGGTCATTTGACCTTTCCCCTCAAATAAAAAGGAAAAATAACATGCTTATTGGTATTCTTAAAGAAACTCATCCTGGTGAAACAAGATGTGCCCTTATTCCCCTTTCCGTTGACCGTCTCGTTAAAAAGGGCGCTTTAGTTAGCGTTGAAGCAGGCCTTGGCATCTCTATTGGCGTATGTGATAGTGAATATGAAAAAGCCGGAGCCACCATTGACTCTCGTTTAAATATTTTAAAAAATGCGGATATCATCTTACGTTTGCGAAAACCTCCTATTGAAGAAATCTCCCAACTTAAAAAAGGCTCGATTCATATCAGCTTCCTTGATCCTTTCAATGAAAAAGGCTTGGTTGAAGAACTAGCCAAGAATAATATCAGCGCCATTTCTATGGAAATGATCCCCCGCACAACCCGTGCGCAAAAGATGGATGCTTTAAGCTCTCAGGCTAACCTTGCCGGTTATGTGATGGTTGTATTAGCGGCGGAGCGTTTACCCAAAATTTTCCCGATGCTAATGACTCCTGCAGGCACCATTCAACCTGCCCGTGTATTTATCATCGGTGCGGGTGTGGCAGGTCTTCAGGCCATTGCAACAGCCAAACGTTTAGGCGCCCGCGTGGATGCTTTCGATACTCGTCCTGTTGTAAAGGAACAAGTACAGTCTCTTGGAGCTAAATTCGTTGAGATTGATTTGGGAGAAACCGGCCAAACCGCTCAAGGATACGCCAAAGCTTTAACAGTTGAACAATTACAGAAGCAGCGGGATGGAATGGCGAAAGTCTGTAGCCAATCGGATGTGGTTATTACAACCGCCCAACTTTTTGGACGTAAGGCCCCTGTGCTTCTAACCAAAGATATGATCGCTCAAATGAAACCTGGAACCATCATCGTTGATATGGCTGTCGAATCCGGCGGCAATGTGGAAGGCTCCAAGGTTAATGAAGAAGTAATCACATCTAACGGAGTACGCATCGTCGGTTTAGGTAATTTGCCTGGTAAGGTTGCTGTGCATGCCTCTCAAATGTATTCAGCTAATTTGCATAATCTCATCGAAGAATACTGGGATAAAGATGCTAAGGCCTTCAAACTCAATATAGAAGATGAAATCATCAAAGGCGCTTTGATTACGCATGGCGGCGCTGTGGTTAATGAGATGGTGAAAAATGTTAAGTAACCTGTGTCATTGCGAGCGTAGCAAAGCAATCTCTTAAAGAACTATATTGCTTCGTCGCTAACGCTCCTCGCAATGACACGGTTTAGGAGAAAATTTATGGAACTCATCTATTTACTGTTTATCTTGGTATTATCGGTCTTCTTAGGATTTGCACTCATTTCCCGTGTACCTCCGCTTCTTCATACACCTTTGATGTCAGAGGCTAATGCCATTTGCGGAATCATTGTCGTTGGAGCTTTAATTGCGGCTGGTGCCGAAGCCAACAGCACCTTGACTATTTTTTTAGGAACATCGGCAGTTGCACTTGCCACCTTTAACGTCGTTGGCGGTTATATGGTGACCGAACGCATGCTTAAAATGTTTAAGAAAAAGGATACAACCAAATGAACATCGAATTCCTTGCTAATTTCGCCTATATCATAAGCTCTGTTTTATTTGCCTTTGGCCTTAAACTTTTAGGTTCTCCAGTTACGGCGCGTAAAGGGAACCTCCTCTCTGCTTCAGGAATGCTGCTGGCTGTTCTGGCTACCTTAGCCAGTGGTCATATCATTAACTTCCAATGGATCTTAATCGGCATTATCACTGGTGCAGGACTAGGCGCCTTTGTTGCCGTTAAAGCTGCCATGACCCAAATGCCCGAGATGATCGCCC
>JBAXBI010000290.1:0-2135 GCA_037142055.1 Candidatus Omnitrophota bacterium
AAAAGTCAATCCAGTCTATCAGATTACCAGTCGAAATCTTAAAGAATGGATGACTCACAAATCTATCGCTCGCCAAGTAGAAACAATAGGGGCTAGAGTAGATGAAAAGATTTTAGCGCCAAGTCTTATTCATTCTAAAAGAATGGCTATTTTTAGATCGACGAACGATCCAACTAGTCGGGTCAATATCCTACGAGCTGATGTTAATAGATATTTTTCAGAAATGGGGAAGGAAGTTGACGTAGCTCCTTCATCTTCTGATGTCTTCCCAACTAAAGCGATGGATAGAGTTTCTATAGCATATTATTTAAAAGTCAACAATGGGCAGCCCAACAGATATTATATTGGATTAAGATATAATGTCCGAGGATCTGTGGGAGAAGTAACTCTTTACCTGATGGATATGTCCTTAGGCGAAGATCTTGATGAGGCTAAAAAAGTGCTAAGTGCTATGAGGGCAGATCCTTATCTTGATGAGCTTATTCGTCAGACAAATCTTGGTATTCAAGCAGAGGTCGATAGGCTTTCTAATAGGTTGCTTAAATTAGCCCGTAGTGTTGTTGATCAGTCGAAGGCGATGATCTCCGAGGAAGCGGCGCGGGAGAAGTTGACTCAAGCTGATCAAAAATGGGGTAAGTTATTTGATTCTTGGATGGAGTTATTAAGAGATAAAAAAGAGGCCCATGATCGTGTTCTAACTCAGGTTGAAAATATTGATTGGAAAGAAGCCGCGCGTCTTCGGGATCAGGTAGTTATTCCCGGAGTTCCTAAACCCGTTGTTCCAGCAGAATTTGATGTCCCCATTGAAAGAATTGGGGCTACTGATGAAGGGCAAGCTAGAAAGAGGGCTAGAGAGGAAGTCTTAGAGGTAGGCAAAGATGATCCTAAAAGTTCTAAATTTGGCGTTTTAATTGTCTCCGGTGGAACAGGCTCCGAGTTTAGTAGTGATGAACCTAAAGGTGTCATGAGAAGCACTCCATTTAGTGAAATGTCCCTTTATGAAGGAATGATTAGGAAGGCTCAAGCCGCAGCAAAATATTACGGCCATAAGAAAATATTTCCTCTCGTAATCATGACCAGCGAAGTCAATCATAAGCAAGTAGAAGCATTCTTCAAAGAGAAGAATTGGTTTGGAGAGGAAGGTCGTATTCTCTTGGCCCAGCAAGGGGTCATGCCGCTGTTTGATGCAAAGACCAATGAACCTTTTCTTAACGCCAAAGGTGAAATTGCAATCGGAGGAACCGGCCATGGCGATGCCTTTGACGATATCTTGGTTCGGGAGAAGGTTAATGAATTCCTAGATAGTTTTGGTGTTGAAGTTATGCAGTATATGAATATTGATAATCAACTTAATCCTCTTGCGGATGAGAGATTAATCGGTTACGGGCAGAAAACATATAAGCCAGAAAATAATGATAAAAGGCCGCATATGTCCTTAGGGGTTGTTAAGAAGAACAATCGCGATGATCGTCTGGGCAACCAAATTAAGGACAAGGCGGACGGTCAATGGAAGCATATCGGTTATGGGGTTGCGACGGATGTTATTAAGGATACCGTAGAGTTAGGGGATCCCAGTTTCCGTGTGGTATGGCGTAAGAGTTTATCAAAGGAATCTCCACCTACTCCTTGGCGTATTGATTCAAAACCGCAGAAGGATTTTCAAGGAGTAACCAGAACCGTTAAGAAAATGGAACGAGCCAGTGACGATACTCCTCGCAGGGCAGAAAGTACGTTGGTTGAGCTAAATAGGGAAGACACCTTTCAGCCCATCAAGAAGCCTGATGCCATAGCCACTGTTGAAACGGTTGCCACCTCTTACTTGGGGCAATCGAATTATTGGAGGAAGCGTTTAGTTGGAGCTAAAGTTCAGACCACGGATAAGATTGGTGTTGAAATAGCAGCACAAGAAGCTTTTTATATGTCTGACGATGAATTAGAGAAGAGGCTCAATGAGAAGAAGACGGCAGGAGAACTTTCGATTGCTGAAAAAATCTCTCAATGGCAAAGCACTCGTAGGCCGTATGAATTAGGCGGTATCTACATAACGAGAAATTGGGAAGTTGAGTTTATAGGTAAGCATGATCCGAAGTTGTATTTTCTTAATTGGCAGAAACCGATCATTGATTCTTCTGTGG
>JBAXBI010000291.1:0-2134 GCA_037142055.1 Candidatus Omnitrophota bacterium
TTATTTCAAAAAACTTATAGTCCTGAATTCCATCGCTATAGAACAATTCAATTTCATGCTTCATATTTCTTATGACTTTACTTGCCTTCATTCTTAATATTTAAATTTATGTCATTCGCAGGATTCTTTGCAGAATCAAAATCTCCAACCTTCCCGTAAGATTCGACCTTACCATTAACTAAACGAACGAAGAATTCCGGAGTGGAAGTATAAAAACCTTTCTCCTGTTCGTTCTGTCTACGCCAATTTGTAGCAAAACTGTGATCTTCATATTTTAGATATTCCGTATTATCTTTTGCACTTACACTACTGGGAGCACCTAAAACTTTAACCACCTCAGCTTTAGTCATGCCTAACGAGACATTATTTAAAGCAGGGACAGTTGCACATCCAATTATTCCTAAACACACCAATAAAATAAACGCTTTTTTCATGACTCCTCCCTTAATAAAAACGCCTCACTCTTGTTAAAACTTTCATTTCTTCTTAGATTTCTTTATTCTCTCTTCAATTTTCTTAAATTCAGCATCATCTGCCAGCATCTCAACCTTAGCTTCTTTCTTCAACCGTTTTACGTTAAACTTTCCATACTGCTCCAAGGCAAAGCTATCAGCCACTTCCTTAGCAATCTTCCCTGCATTATTCAAAATATCCCGTTCATTGAATTTAAGGAAAGCATCCAGTTTTTGCCGCCAGTCACGCATAAATATTTGTTTATGACGTTTGGCCTGATCTTCCGCATAATCAAGATACATGGTTACAATACGGTTAAGCCCTTCAATTTCTTTCGCGTTGAGATAATTCTTGGCAATTGTCACATCTGTTGGACGGACTTTGGATCCTTTCCACGACGTAAGCCCCATATTTGGTTTTGATGCATCAGCACGTTCAGCAATCAATTCCGCAGCTGTCTTTCCTGAAATGGCAAAATGTAGTTTATTTTGAACAATCCTAAAGAATTCCAATGTTGCCTCGGCCTTAGGGTCATATCAACGGCCAATTTATAAATATCCCGTATTTTCTGATAAAAACGCTTCTCACTAGAACGTATGTCTCTAATACGCTCAAGGATCTCGTCAAAGTAATCGGAGCCGATGTTCACTCCTTCCTTAAGGCGCTCATCATCCATGGTAAAACCTTTGACCAAATACTCATTAAGCCGCTGCGTGGCCCATTGCCTAAACTGGGTGCCACGAATAGAATTGACCCGATAACCGACAGCGATAATAGCCTGCAGGTTATAAAATTTCCGTGTTCGGCTAATCTGACGTTTCCCTTCATGTTGAACTTGTAAGCAATCCTTACAAGTTGCCGTCTGTATTAGCTCACCTTCTGCATAAATAGCTTTTAAATGGATTGTAATATTTTGCGGTGTAGTCTGAAAAAGTTCTGCCATAGCCGCTTGTGTTAACCACATGCTTTCATTCTCGAGGCGGACTTCCAGCTTTACTTCCCCATCTTCTGTCTTATATAAAATTATTTCTGATTTCTCTGGTACTTCATTCATCTGTCAAACCTCTTTATTTACATAAAAAACGCCTCGCCCAGACTAATCTGAACGAGGCGTTAGTTGAACGACGCCAGGTGCGTCTGTTCGTCAACAATGGCTCCCCGGCCGGATATCCTGGGGAACCCTTTTGTGGTCAAAATGCTCAATTCGGTTTCAAAAATCTCCGAAAAATTCAATTCGTCTTATCAGATCGGGCCCAAAGATCCCCGCTAATCAAATAACTGTTCTTTGGACTGATCAATCAGCCCTATTAGGTTTAACAGATGCGCATTACGCTTTAAACAACGCTGTTATCTGGTCCGCGCCAAGATAATCAGAAGGGGCCCCCTCTTTAAGGCGTTTGATAGCCCCGATATCGCGCAGGTCTTCCAATTTTTCAACAATCAATTCTTTAATACAACTGGAAAAGTCAGTGCGATAGTAGTCAAGCATTGCCTTGAGCATGCCTTCTTCTTCTTTATTGAATCGAACGGTTTTTACACTCATTTGTATATTCCTCCTCTTGGACCAATCTCTTCCACATAAAGCAGTTGATCGTCCATATGAAAAAGGGCCCTGTAGCTGCGGACGCGAAGCCGATAATAGACGTGCGGGCCTTTATTCACTAACTTCTTAATATCGAAC
>JBAXBI010000292.1:0-2133 GCA_037142055.1 Candidatus Omnitrophota bacterium
TGCCCAATAAAACCATCAATTTCTCCAGATGACACATCGCCGTTAAATGCCCCTACCGTTCCATCAACGACAATATTACTTATTGTACTTTGGCCTAATGTTTCATAAATCAACGCCACATGCCCTGCCCCTTGAATATTAATATTGCTTAAGACCAAGTCATGAATATTAGCCCCTTTAATGGCATAAAATAAAGAAGCTGTTGGTTTATTAATCAAGCTGGAGGGCTGATAAATTGTTAAATTCTTAATCTTATACACACCACTGGTCAGTGACCCTGTAAAAGGTTTTTCATGGGAACCTATGGGCTTAAACCCATTAACGCCCCCAAATGTTGCGCAGTCGATATCATTGACTAGCACATAGTTCCCGCTTAAATTATTTTGTATATTTTGTAAATCTTGACAGGTCTTAACTTGTATCGATGAAGGAGTTGCGGCGCTCGCTGAGAGAATAGTAAGCATCCCTATTGCGGAAGCTCCAAAAACAACAAAAAAGATCTTTTTGATCTTAGGCATAACGTTTCTTACCTTAATATCTTCTTTTACGCCAAATTGTATTGCTAAACTAAATTTAGCATATAATTTTCATAAAAACGAATTTTCTTCTTTAATCCTCCATTAATCTCTTTTTGTCGTACACCATACTTTCACGGGAATACTCCGAGGTGTCTAGCTTGCCCGTGTCCATACGGATAGCATCTTCAGGACACACCTCAACACAAAAACCACAATACACGCATTTGCCTACATCAAGAACGAATTTAGCAGGATATTTCTCGATGTTGGGATCTGGATGTTCCGCTGCTGTAATTTCAATACAGCGAGCAGGACAAACCGTTTCACACATCATACAGGCGACGCAACGGGGAGATCCGTCTTCACGCTTCTTTAAACGATGACGAGTTCTTAAGCGATTTGCTAACGGCCTTTTCTGTTCGGGATACTGGTACGTCACTGCCGCACTTTGATCCTTGCATAATCCAAACAAATGCAGAATATGTAATTTCAAATTATGAAAGAAATGTAGTGCCGTCATCCCAATACCGCTTGCCACTGAAGGGATATAGGTACTCTCCCACCAGGTCAATTGCCTGCGATTCGCCTGCCTCCAAGAACTTTTCATCTGGGCAAGTCTAAGGGAAGCAAAGAGACTTTTGGAGTCAAAGTATTTTTCCAGCTCACTACGACGTTGTTGAATCGGATTTTCCATAAATTTACCTTAGAAAGGTTATCACAATCGCTGTAAGGGCAATGTTCACTAACGATGCTGGCAGCAGGATTTTCCATCCTAAATGCATCAGCTGATCATAACGAAATCTAGGCAAGGTCCAGCGGACTGCCATTAACAAGAAAATAAATATGCTTAACTTAATAAAATAGGCACCTACTCCTAAGAGAGCAACCACCCAATTTGAAAGCGCAAAGCCACCTCCCCAGGGGAAATGAAATCCATCAGGAAATAAATATGGCACCTGCCATCCACCAAGAAATAATGTTGTCATCAAGGCCGACACCAGAACCGTTTCAACTAAATCTGCCATAAAGAACATTCCAAACTTCATACCGCTATATTCAACGAAATACCCGATAATTTCCGCCTCGCCTTCAGGAAGATCAAAGGGAGTACGTTTAGTCTCAGCTGTTGCTGCGGTTAAAAACAAAATAAACGCTAAGGGCTGAACAAATATTCCCCATTTAGGAAGCCAGCCAAAGAGATATTCCCCCTGCTCACGAACCAACATCTGAAGATCAAGAGTGTTAAATACCATGATCACACCCATGATGGCGGCTCCCATGGTAATTTCATAAGCGATCATCTGTGCCGCGCCACGCATTCCACCTAAAAATGCGTAATTATTATTTGAGGAAAATCCGGCGAGAACTACCCCATAGATCCCCATCGACATCATGGCAAAAATAAAGATTAAAGCGACGTTAATATTCGCCGCTTGCAATTCAATGACACGACTTCCGATAATGAGTTGATTGCCTATCGGGATAGCTGCAAATCCAACCAGCGCAAAGACAATCGATAAATATGGCGCTAAATTAAAAAGGAATTTATTAGCCCCATTAGGAATAAACTCTTCCTTGCTGAGCATTTTAAGCACATCTGCAATCGCATGGAAAA
>JBAXBI010000293.1:0-2116 GCA_037142055.1 Candidatus Omnitrophota bacterium
GTAAGACGGAGTTGGCTAAAAGCCTGGCGTGGTTCTTATTTGACGATGAAAATTCTATGATTCGCATTGATATGAGCGAGTATATGGAGAAACATAGCACCTCAAGGTTAATTGGTGCGCCACCAGGATATGTCGGTTATGACGAAGGCGGTCAGCTAACGGAGGCCGTTCGTCGCAAACCCTATGCGGTGGTACTTTTTGACGAGATCGAAAAGGCCCATCCTGATGTGTTTAACGTCCTGCTGCAACTGCTCGATGATGGTAGGCTTACCGATTCGCAGGGACGGGTTGTCAACTTTAAGAATACGATTGTCATCATGACATCCAACATTGGGACCGAGCAGATTTCTGATGTCACCGATCAACGTCAGATAGAGGATTGCGTTCAAAGAGCTCTGCGCTCACACTTCCGTCCTGAATTCTTAAACCGTGTGGATGAAACAATTGTCTTTTCCCGTCTGGGACAAGGACAGATTAAGAAAATTGTTGAGATCCAACTGGGGATATTGACGGAGCGTTTAGCGAGCAAGAAAATATCATTACAAGTCACTGATAAGGCTAAGGAACTATTAGCTAAAGAAGGCTACGACCCTGTCTATGGCGCTCGGCCTTTAAAAAGAACCATCCAGACACTGGTGCAAGACCCAATCGCCCTTCGTCTTTTGCAAGGGGAAGTCAAAGAAGGTACGACGATTAAGGTTGATGCTCAGGGGGAGGATATAGTTATAGAGGTTTAAGTAAAATAGACCCAATTTTTATTTTGACTTGCTGCGTAAGTACAGTTAAATTGGTCACGCATGGCTATATTAAATGAAATCCTCCACACCTTTTTACAAGCATCCCCGTATATTCTTCTGGGACTTTTTTTCTCAGGGCTAGTTCAAAGTCTAATTCCTAAGGAGAAAATCACTGCTTGGATGGGACAAAACAATCTTCGCTCTGTCCTGATTTCTGCGGCCGCAGGCATTCCGATGCCGTTATGCTCTTGTGGGGTTATTCCTATGGCAGTTTCCTTACGGCAAAACGGCGCAAGTCGTGGAGCTACGGTATCATTTTTAATTGCCACCCCAGAGACAGGGCTGGATTCTATTATGCTTTCCTTTGCTCTTCTTAATCCCGTAATGGCTATCTTTCGTCCCATTGCTGCCTTTGTGACAGCCATATTAGCCGGAGTTATGGAGAATGTTCTTGGTAAAGAAGTTCAGCCAACTGCTACTAAACCAAAGGATTGTTGCTGTACAGGCAAGAAGCTACAGCAGGGATGGAAAGAGCGGTTAGTACAAGGGTTTAAACATTCATTTGTGACGCTCTTAGCAGACCTTGCTCCGTGGTTAATTCTGGGACTTGTGCTTTCGGGGATTATTTCTTATGCTGTCCCCTCTTCGTTTATTGAGAAATTCTTAGGCGGTGGTATGGGCTCCATGATTTTGATGTTGCTCGTTGGCATTCCTTTATATATTTGCGCCTCAGCCTCAACGCCAATTGCGGCAAGCTTGCTGCTTAAGGGGGCGTCTCCAGGGGCAGCGTTGGTTTTCTTGTTAGTAGGACCTGCCACCAATGCTACGACTATGCTAATGGTTTATCGATTTTTAGGCTTAAGAGCCTTGATCATTTATTTAGCCTCTATTGCTTTATGTGCCCTGGGTTTTGGAATCTTATTGAATAGTTTTTATTCAGGTATGGATATTCGTCATACCATCGGGGGCGCAGCCCATTGTGTGGGTATGTCCATGCAGATTGCAGCGGCGATTATTTTGGCGATACTTATGATTTATGCTTTAGCAAAGGAATATTTTAAATGAGTCGTAAATCATTTACCATCATAGAAATACTGGTCATTATATCTGTGTTGTCGATCTTGATAGGCCTTGCGATTCCACGTGTTAAAGGGATGATGGATAGTGCTAATATTGCCAAGATAAAAGGTGAATTGCAAACGCTCCAGGCTGCTATTGAATCTTATTATACGTTTAAGCATACAATCCCAGGGACTCCAATTTCGTTCATGAGTGTTGATACAGCGCTTGTGGCAACATGGTTATCTACTACAAGTCCACTAGTTATTTCAACTCCGTTAGTAGATCCATATGGTGTTGCATCAGCGGAGTATGTTTAT
>JBAXBI010000294.1:0-2116 GCA_037142055.1 Candidatus Omnitrophota bacterium
GGAGTGGCGAGATCTTAATGAGATCATCAAAGCTGGTGAGCGTATGGCTAAGATCGTCCGGGGCATGTTGGATTTCTCCAGGCCATCGACCGGAGAGAAAGAAAAAGTGAATTGTAATGATGTTATTGAAGAGGTATTGGATTTCGGTCAGAACATCATGCTCGGTTCTCAGGTGGATGTTCAGAAGAATTTTGAGGTGAATCTACCCTTGGTTATGGTTGATATCAATAAAATCCGACAGCTGGTTATCAATTTGATTGATAATGCCGTTGACGCCATGCAAAAGAAAGGCGTACTTAAAATATCAACCAGGATAGTTACAGTCAATACCGACTACTATGTCGAGATGGAATTCTCCAACAGCGGCAGCGTGATAAAAGCCGAAGATCTGGGAAAAATTTTTGATCCGTTTTTTACGACTAAAAGACCGGGGAAGGGCACCGGCCTTGGGCTTGCCGTTGTCCAGTCGATCATTAAACAGCATGCAGGTAAGATTTTTGTTGAAAGTCCCTGTGCAGGGCAAGACACAGGCGCTTCGTTCAAGGTCAGATTGCCGGTGACCTAAGTCAAAGATGTTTGGGGAGATATCCTCTACTTACAAAAAGGAGAACATGATGGCCGGAGAAAACATATTGGTGGTTGATGATGAGGTGATTATAGGCACTGGATTTGACAGGTCACTTGTCAAGAAAGGCTATCATGTCGATAGCGTCCTTAGCGGAGAAGAAGCGCTAGTAGCCGTTAGAAAGAAGAAATATGATATAGTGTTCATCGACAAGATAATGCCAGGTATGGATGGGGTCGAGACCTGCCGCGAGGTTAAGAAGCTTAGCCCCGAATCGGTATGTATCTTTATGACAGGACTTTTTGACAAAGACAATATCCTTAAAGAAATGGCATTTGTGGATGCGGGCGGCCGGACGTATTATTTATATAAGCCGTTTTCTGAGGGCGAGATAGAGGCAGTGATCAAAATGGTTATTAACGAGAAGAGCTAATGGCCTGTAATTCAATCATGACGAAGAAGTTTGATGTGGTGCTGATGAAGACGTAGATGCCGCAAATGGATAGATTCAAAGTAAATTTTTTTAGTAATTTTCTTAAGACCCTTTAATGCCTAACGTGTTAAAGGGTCTTTATGATTTAAAGGAATAATTTCAAAAGTATTGCTTAAATAAAGGAGGGGTATCATTAAGAACTTAGGGATCTTTAGAGCTTTTTTAACCTTAATTATTGTTATCATTACAGGGACTATTTGTTGTTTTGGTTCTGGGCCTGGGCCTGTTGTTTTCAGGCCAGAGGAAACTAAGATCAAGGGGTCTATTAAGTATTCAGTCATCGGCAAATATAATGCTCATTTTAATAAATTCAAATGTAGAATTGGGATTAATGAACACTCCAATGTAGTTGAATCTGTTTATTTAGAGATTGATACTGCAACGATCGAATCAGATTGTAGATGGTGTGATCGAATTGTTCGATCATCTCAATTATTAGCTGCAGAAAAGTATCCAAAGATTATGTTTACAAGTCAAAGAATTATTAAAGACACTAATGATTGGAAGGTTGTGGGTTTCTTAGAAATGCATGGGGTTAAAAGCGAAGTGGTTTTTCCTTTTCAAGTTAAAATATTGCCTAATTCTACTGCTTTAGAGAGCATATTTGATCTCAGTGGTCATTGGGAGATTAAACGTAAAGATTTTAATATTATTTGGAATAAGTTATTAGATCATGGAGGAGTTCTAGTTGGAGATTATATTAATGTTGATTGGTCAATCAAAACAGAGGTTAAATATAAATCGGAGGATTTATGATAAAAATAATTGTACTATTAGTGTTGATGAGTTGTTTTCTCTTATCATTAGCAAATGCTGACCAAGGTCCTGGAAATAAACTTTATCGAGGAGTTGTGAATATTGTTACAGCTCCTATAGAGGTTCCTAAACAAGCGCGTGCTTATTGGATTAAAGGATCTCAATTAACTCCGCATATTATTGCTTGGATAGGTTGTGGTGCTGTTTGGGGTGTTGTTGAAGGAATCAAAAGAGTGGGTTCTGGTCTTTGGGATGTGGTTAGTTTTCCTTTTAATAAGCCAGCTGAGTATGAACCTTTGTTT
>JBAXBI010000295.1:0-2094 GCA_037142055.1 Candidatus Omnitrophota bacterium
ATCACGTCTGGAGGAATCAACTCACTCTCTGGGAAGATGTTATTTTGAAATCTCCAAATAAACAACGAAGTTATGCTGCCTTAGGCTATCTCTATGTCGTATCTAAACAACATGAAAACGCGATCCCCGCCCTTAATAAAGCTATTACTATGAAACCAAATGATTTTAATAGCCTTCTTAATCGTGGAACTGTTTATGAAGAGTTGGGTTTAGATGATAAAGCTATTTCAGACTATAATAAAGCAAACACAATTAACCCCAGCAATTCTGATCCATATATTTTGAAAGTCGAGATTTATAAAAAACAAAGGAATTACAAAGCCGCTTTCTTTAATCTAGATAAAGCCATTAGCTTTAATCCTCATTCTCCAACCTGCTACACAGAGAGAGGAATATTGTGGCTAAAGAAAACACGTATGGATAAAGCGCTTGAAGATTTTCAAAAGGCTTTGATTATTGAACCTCTCGATTTTAACGCTCTCAATGGTCGTGCTATTGTTTATTGCTCTACTGATCGTTATTCGTCAGCTATTGAAGATTTAAACCAAGCACAAAAAGTTGACCCTACAAATGTAACGGTATACAAAAATAGAGCTAACTGCTTACTTAAAATGGGACAAATACAAAAAGCATTAAAAGATTTTGAAACAGTAATTCATTTAGATCCTAGCGATGTCCAATCTCAAAAAATCTACCAAGTTTTACGTTCGAGCAAAATCAAAATCCGAGAGCAACAAATTAATTAATTTGCAGAGAATTTTCGTTTAAGGTAGAATTTGGCCTTATGAGTATCCCCTACGCTTTTCTTAACCCATCCTCTCGATGGCATTTCCCTTTACGTTTTTTAATCCTTACAATCTTAGGGCTTGTGATTTATTACCAGACCTTTGGATATGGTTTTGTTTTTGACGATATGATGTTTATCGTGCACAACCCTTACATCAAGAGACTTGATCATATCCATTACATTTGGAATGTACTACCAAAAACCCGTTTAGTTGGAATGTATTCTTTCGCCTTAAATTATTCAATCAACCAACTGCATCCAGCCGGGTATCATATCTTTAACTTTCTAATCCATCTGTTAACTACTGGACTGGTATGGGCTTGTGCTAGATTGCTTTTTAAAATCACCGGATTACTTCCTTCAAAGAATCGCCTAACACAAGAACTTCCATTTCTCATTGCTATCCTTTTCCTTGTTCACCCTTGCCAAACTCAAGCCGTTAGCTATATCTCTCAACGTTTTGAATCTATGGCAACTCTGTTTTACCTTGGATCTTTCTACTGTTACATGCGGGCAAGAATAACTTCTGTTGTCATAAATAAAGTCGTTCTTTTCTTCTGCTGCGGATCCTTGGCTCTCATTGGCATTATGACCAAGGAAGTATGTGTCACAATCCCTTTAATGCTTCTGACTGCTGAATGGATTCTTTGGCCCGATGGATTCTTTGCATCAGGTAAGAACTTCTTAAAGAAATCAAATCTTTGGATAACATCTTTTGTTATTGCTGTAGGAACCTTGCTTTTTATTCTGCTGTTTATGAAGTTATGTCGAACGAATTTCTCAATCTTCTTTAACGCTTTTCTTGCCCCTTCTGAATCTCATGATGGAGATATGATTACTTCCGGTAATTATTTGCTAACTCAACTCCGCGTCTTTTTGACTTTCTTACGTCTACTCGTTATTCCTATTAACCAAAACGTTGACTACGATTATCCCCTCTCTTCAGGTCTTCTCTCCCCTCCCTTGACCTTAGTTGGAGCTTATTTCATTGCCGTCTTCATCTTTTCCATTATCAAGCTACGTAAACAATTCCCCCTTGTTTCTTTTGGGTTAGCTTGGATGCTCATTACCTTCTCAGCCAACCTCGCCCCTCGCGTAAACGTCATCTTTGAACATAAACTTTATCTCATTTCCTTCGGCTTCTTTCTTACTATCATTTCTCTCTTGTTCTCCCAACTTCGCCAACAAAAACTTCTCTTGGGCTTCTTTATATTCATAATCATCATCCTTTCAGCAACTAGCTTCCAACGTAATCACGTCTGGAGGAATCAACTCACTCTCTGGGAAGATGTTATTTTGAAATCTCC
>JBAXBI010000296.1:0-2093 GCA_037142055.1 Candidatus Omnitrophota bacterium
ATAATTTCTAAATGTAATTCGCCCATACCTGAAATAATTGTTTGAGAAGTTTCATGATCAAACTTTACTCTCAGTGAAGGATCTTCATCGAGAAACTTACGCAATACCATGCCCATCTTATCTTGATCAGCTTTTGTCTTTGGTTCAATAGCCAACGACACAACGGCATCTGGCGGTTTTAAACCTTCAAGTAAAATTGGAGTTTCTTCCGAACATAACGTATCACCAGACTTAGATTCTTTAAGACCAACTAATGCTACAATTTCTCCGGCAGATGAAGAAGAAACAATTTCTTGTTTATTAGAATGCATTAAAACAATCTTTGCAATTTTTTCGTTCTTACCATTCGAAGAGTTTAAATAATTCTGCCCCGGAACAAACGTCCCAGAATACATACGTGTGAAAAATATTTTACCTACATATGGGTCAGAAGCAATTTTAAAAACCAGACCTACAGGAGGCGCAGCTGGATCTACTTTTAATTGGATAACTTCTTCTTTATTATCAGGATTAAATCCCTTCATAGGAGGAACTTCGAGAGGAGAAGGTAAATAATCTACGATGGCATCAAGAACCATCTGAACCCCTCTATTTCTTAATGCTGTTCCAACTAATACAGGAATAAATTTACACGCAATAACTGTTCTACGTATAGCTGCCATAATTTGTTGCTTATTAGGCTCTTTACCATTAAGAAAGAAGTCTGCCATCTCATCGTCAACTTCAGCTAATCGTTCTATTAATTCATGACGATATTGCTTAGTTCTTTCCTTAAATTCCTCAGGTAAAGGCAAACGATCAAACTCCATACCATCTTTATCAGTGTACTGAATATATTGCTCATTAATAATATCAATAATACCTTTAAATTTATCTTCTGTTCCATCAGGGAATTCAATACCTGCAGCATTAGCACCAAAACGTTCACGCATTTCACCAACTACACGATCAAAATCAGCTCCCAAGCGATCAATTTTATTGATAAAACAAATCCGAGGCACATGATACTTATCCGCTTGACGATAAACCGTTTCTGTTTGTGGCTGAACACCAGAGCAACCGCACAAAACAATAACGCAACCGTCTAAAACCTTTAAAGAACGCTCTACTTCGATAGTAAAATCTACGTGTCCTGGAGTATCAATAATATTTAAACGATGATCACGCCAGAAAGAGGTTGTTGCAGCAGCAGTAATCGTAATACCACGCTCTTGTTCTTGTGGCATCCAGTCCATTGCTGTATTACCGTCATCAATATTACCCATTTTATGGATAGCACCAGTATAATAAAGAATGCGTTCTGTTGTAGTGGTTTTACCAGCGTCGATATGCGCGATGATACCAAAATTTCTAAACTTAATTAAAGGAATAGTATTAGAAGCCATGTTATATTACCACCTTAAATGACTGAAGGCTCTGTTAGCTTCAGCCATCTTATGAACTTCATCACGTCGCTTAATAGCTGGACCTTCTAATTTATAAGCCGCTATTAACTCTTCTGCCAATTTAACTTCCATTGGCTGAAAACCTGGTGGTGAACTTGAACAGAAGGAAGGTAAACAAGGTAATAGAACAAATGCAGCATTAGCAATACTGGGGCAATTACGCTTATAAAAAGTGGTATTTCTTTATTTTGGTTTATAATCCGCTCATAAAGCACCCAGACTGTGTAAATCAGCATCGCCTGTAAGCCTGTGAAAGGATGTGATAGGAGCAATAAAACGGCAAACAGAAATGATGGAATGGCGTGCAACACAATCACAATCGCGCTCGTCCAGATGTCAAAGGGCGTGCCGTCCTTCACCGCTTTTTTGATACCCAACGGAATGGAAATCAGATAAATCAACAACGTCGTCCACACGCCGAGAGAGATTGACACCGGCAGTTTTTGCATCACTAAATCCACCACGCGCGTATCACGAAAATAACTTTTGCCGAAATCAAACGTGGCATAGTTTTTCAACATATTCCAATAACGCACATACCACGGCTGATCAAAGCCGAACATCTTTTCCAGTTCCTTGATGAATTCCGGGTCCAACCCTTGCGCGCCGCGATACTTTGAGTTCACAGCCGAGCCATTCAGCGCGCCT
>JBAXBI010000297.1:0-2089 GCA_037142055.1 Candidatus Omnitrophota bacterium
ATCAGCTTCCGCTCCATCTCGGCCAGCGCCTTGATCGCCTTCATCTTCTTCGGCACTTTCTGTGGCGATTAGGTTTTCATAAATTTCGCGTGACTTCTCTACAACGATTTCATGAAATAGTTCATTTGCTCTTTCATGTTCTTCAGAAATTGTTAAAGAACGCTTGCGAATGAATTTTTCTGGAATGAGCCGGATGGAGTTTTCTGATTTTTATTTTGACCACTTCTTGAAGATTGTTTTAATGCAATTAGAGGAATTTTTTCCATCAGAGATACCGACGGAGTATCTCGGTATTCTTGAAAGCTACGAAAAGATGTATAGTGAGATGTCTGCTGCTGAATTAACAACGAAGGACGGCTCTTTGAAATTTCGATTAGCTGAGTTTAAGGATGGACAGACACCCGACGAGTTATTGGCAACTATTCAAGTCGACGGTTTTATTATTCCTGAGTATGGGACTGCTATTGAAAATTTAAATTATTTGTTAGAAGATGTTAATTTTAGGGATGAATTACTAAAAAGAGCAATTAATGGGAAAGGTTTTCAATGGTCGGCTGGTCGTAGTAAAGATGAGCTTCTTAAGCTTCAAAATGGTGAGATTCCTTTTAAGCCGGGGGAAGTTCGTTTAGTCTTAGAAGAGAATTATTCTTTGGAAACGCCAGTGGGCCGGAAAGATGGGATGAAATTCGAGCCTAGTCAAATAATAAAAGAACAACATTTTTCAAACAGAGTATCAAAAATATTCCCCATGATTGATAAAAACAATGCTGAGGCTTTTGCAAAAACTTTTTTAGTGAGAACTGGAGTGGTTTTGGCTCGAGATGCTTTTGCGGCTGTAGATTTAAACGAGATACATAAATTTTTAAAAGAAGAGATTCGGTATAAGCCTTAATTCGTGAAGAGTATTAAGATATATTTAAAATAAGGCGAGACCGGAATAGATGTGTTCACTCGGGTAAGTAATTTTGAGTGAAGGAAATCTTCAAAGACGTAGAGTGACAGGGAAGCTTCTTGAATGATTGGTGAGGTAATTGATGCAGAATGAACAGCATTTATTAGTGGAGTGCTCTTATTGCAAGGCTTATGTGAATTCAGAGGTTTTATGTGACCATGCGTCTTCTGATGCCGATTGGATTCGTTCTTTGTATAGCTTTACAATTTGCCCTAAGTGCAAGGAAGCTTTACTTGTTGTACAGGAAGATTATGGAAAGGGTTGGGATGCGCCCTTAAGAGTTTATCCGCCCCAAGACAAGAGAATTAATCCTAATTTGCCCGAATCAATAAAGGACTCTTTTAAAGAGGCCAGATTGTGTTTTAATTCAAAGGCGTATACGGCAGCAGTCATTATGTGTCGTAAGACGCTAGAGGGTATTTGTAATGTTCATAAAATAAAAGAAAACAATCTTTCGGACAGTCTTCAGAAAATGAAAGAGGCGGGAATAATTGAAAAGAATTTATTTGAATGGGCGGAGGCTTTAAGAATTTCTGGCAATGAAGCGGCCCATGATGTAAGTGTGGTGATTTCGGCTCAGGATGCCAGTGATATTTTAGAGTTTACAGACGCTATTATTGAGTATGTTTTTACTTTTAAAGACAAATTTAGTGAGTTTCTTGATAGAAGGAAGAAATTAAAAGAAAAGCCAAACGCTGAAGTGAAGAAGTAAGCATTAATTATTTCAGGCAAGGGGTTGTTGATGAGAGCAATAGAATGGTAGTAGCTCCTGAATGCGGAAATTAGACGCAAGCTAAAAAAGACCCTACCACGTCGGAGAAGCGTTTTTTATTATTTGCTTTCTTTATGATTTTATGGTATTATTACTTTAGATAAACATATGGCCGACAAAGTTAAGCACACAATAACGATTGACCCTGCTCTTTTAAAAGAGGTAAAGCTTCTTGCTGTTAAAAAGGATATGCGATACGGGGAGCTTGTAGAAGAAGCTTTGCGGGATTATCACTCGAAGCACAAAGGGAAGTAATGGCCCCATTTTTAAAAAAGGATGGGGATTTTTTATAAGCCATTAGTAATAAAATAGTAAAGTAATAAAGTGCGATTAACTTAATTTTGGGATGCGGGTATGGAAAACAT
>JBAXBI010000298.1:0-2087 GCA_037142055.1 Candidatus Omnitrophota bacterium
CAATCATTGGTTTGCCGGCAATAAGCGCTAAAACCTTTGCAGGAAATCTTGTTGAAGCATATCTAGCTGGGATAACGCCTAGAGTTTTCATTTAATATTAATCGCTTTTTTTAATTCATTAAGCTCAATGGCTACAGCACCCATTTTTCCAACGACTACGCCTGCTGCATAATTGGCAATATCAGCAGCTTGTTGTCGATTAGCCCCAGCAGAAAGACTTAAGGCAAACACTGAAATAGCGGTATCCCCTGCACCTGAAACATCGAAAACTTCTTGCGCACGCGTTGGAATTGGAAACGGCTTTTTATTGTGTTCAAACAAATACATCCCCTGTTCACCTAAGGTAATCAATATAGAACTAACCCCCAAAAACTTCAAAAGACCTTGCCCATTAGCTTCGATTTCATGTATTTTATCAAGTTTATCTGAAACGATCCCAAAGGCTTTACGAGCCTCTTCAGAAACCATTTTTAAAGAAGCTTCAGCCTCCTTTTTATTAGGAGTTATGCTAGAGACTTGACCATAAAACCTTAAATCTTCAACCTTAGGATCAACAATAACAGGAATCTTTCTCGTTTGAACAAAGCTATGTATTTCGTTAAGAACTTCTAAATCTATCATCCCTTTACCATAATCTGAAATAATAATCGCATCAAAATCTTTAATATGACGACGAAGAAAAGGAAAAACAAAAGCCTTCTTAACTTGATCTACCTCTTGGAGTGAAGCGCTTTCACGATCAACCCGAACTACTTGTTGATGTTGGGCAATAATTCGAGTTTTAAATATTGTGCTTATGCTGGGGTCAATAAAAACGCCTTCCGTACGAATTCGACGTTTGGTTAACTCCTTTTTTAAAATACCACCCTCAATATCATCCCCAATTTTACCTATCAAGGTAACCTTTGCCCCTAAACTTGCTAAATTATTAGCTACATTCGCAGCTCCACCTGGAGTATAAAAAGTTTCATTCACAAGGACAATAGGGACAGGAGCCTCAGGAGAGATACGAGTTACAGAACCTTTAATGTATTGGTCTAAAACCAGATCCCCAATAACTAAGACTGAACGATTTCTAAATTTAGATATAATTGAAGTATATTTAGACATAAAATTAAACAAATCTTTGATTTAATAAGGTTTAAGAAGACGGCATTCTAGCATAGTTTATAAACAGCGTCAAAAGGTTAAAATAGACGCTGTTTATTTTAACCATGACCTAAACGTGTTTGATGCCTTTCTTGAATGAGACGTTGCATCTCACTAAAGAGAAATTTCTTACTGATAGGTTTTATAAGGTAATTCTCTACCCCCCACTCATAGGCATCTATAATATCGTTAGGATTATTTAAAGTGCTGACGACCAAGACTGGAACGTTTGATAATTTTTGTTCTTGTTTGATCTCTTTAAAGAACTCTTCTTCCTTCATATCTGGAAGCTCAAAATCAATTATAATCAAATCTGGATTATACCGTTTAGCCAATACAAGCCCCTCTGCTCCTGTTGTAGATTTTAAGACATTAAACCCACCTTGAAGGGCTGTTTGGGAAATATAATCTAGATCATTTTGATGAGAATCAATGGCTAGAACAATATTGTTGTAATGCCTTTGATTAGGGAACTTATTAAAGAAATTTCTTAACAACATAAACCTTCCTTTCAAGCTATAAATTACAAAAAAACAGATTTAAAATACTACAAAAGCCAATAACAAAAGTCAAATCAAATACAACATTTTAATTCAAGATTTATTGATAAATAAATATTAACTCAACTAAAGTCTACTAATTTAAACCATAACCTAAACGTGTTTTGAGATTTCTTAGCTGTAAGTTGTATAAGCCCCATTTTTACTCAAAGGCATCAATAATATCGTTAGGATTTTTTAAAGTACAGACAACCAAGACGGGAGGGTCGGATAATTTTTGTTTTTCTACAAATACTGCTCAGTAAATCAAGAGAGAAATTTATTTCAAACTTCACAAAAATTAGGCGAGGCTAAAAACCTAATCTAAAAATTATCAAAGACTCCTGACGCAACGAAAGGAATTTAGGTTGTTCTCATGGACTTCGTTGTAATGAATGG
>JBAXBI010000299.1:0-2087 GCA_037142055.1 Candidatus Omnitrophota bacterium
GCATCCATGGTCCCCATTGCAAGACCTGCGCCGTTGACAATGCAACCGACATTTCCCTCTAACTTTACAAAACTCAATCCTTTTTCCTTAGCTTCTAATTCATCCGCATCTTCATATTTTAAATCCCGCAGCTTACTGACTTCTTCTTGACGATACAAGGCATTGTCGTCGATTATAACCTTTGCATCTGCCGCCATTAGATTACCTTCCCCATTGATAACAAAAGGATTAATCTCGGCCAAGGAGCAGTCTTTTTCAAAGAATAATTTTAAAAGCTTAGAGATAATCGCTGTGGCACTCTTTTGTAGCCGACTATCTGAGAAAAGTTGTGCGGCCACCTGGGCCCATCGACGTTCATCTAAGGTTTTTTCCCCTTGGAGATAAAACTTTAGAATCTTTTCTGGATTGGTTTTAGCAGTCTCTTCAATATCAACACCACCGTCGGCAGACGCGATAACAACCACATCGCCTTTGATATTGTCAATCGTCACAGCGACATAATATTCTTTCTTGATATCGATTGCTTTGGCAACCAAAAGGCGCTCTATTGCATAGCCTTTGATGGTCAAATTTCTAATGCGGATAAACTCGGTGACTAATTCTGTTTCGCTGTTTACAACTTTAACTCCACCGGCTTTGCCTCTACCACCAACTAAAACCTGGGCTTTAATAACCAACGGGAATCCTGTTCTTTGAGCAATCGCTATGGCTTCCTCAACAGTAGCCGCTACGTCTCCACTAGAAACAGGGATTTCGTATTGAGCGAAAAGATTTCTTCCTTGATATTCATGTAGCTTCATATGTTTGGCATATTAACATAAAATTTTTCAAATGAGAAAAAATAAAGAATATTTTCTAATATGTTATTGGAACAGCTCTTTAAAGAATCTTTGCATTTCTTTCCACGACCTATTGTCAGCTTCTTTATTATATAATGCCCCTTTTGGTTCGCCTGTATTGGCCGGATTGGTAAAACCATGAACAGCATTGGGATATTTAATTAACTGATAATCAACTTTAGCATCTTGCATTTCCTTTTCAAAGCCAACAACCTCTGCGGGTGGAACAAATGGATCATCCGCTCCATGCAAAACTAAAATCCTCGTCTTAATATTCTTGGCGTCCGCAGGTGTTGGAGAACTTAATCCCCCGTGAAAGCTCACAATCCCTTTAATATCTGTCCCTGCACGGGCTAATTCCAAAACTGTCGTCCCTCCAAAACAATAACCAATAGCGGCTATATGGCTAACATCAACTTTCATTTGTGCTTTAAGCATTTCTAAACCTGCTAAAACACGTTGGCGTAGCAGTGGGCGATCATTCTTATATTTCCCCGCTTCCGCTCCTGCTTGCTCAAAGGTCTCAGGACGAACTCCCTTGCCATAAATATCCGCCGCAAATGCTACGTAACCTAATTTAGCCAACATATCCGCCCTCATTTTGGCATACTCATTAAGTCCTTTCCATTCATGGACAACCAGAACTCCAGGACGTTTACCTTGCGAAGCATCATCATATGCTAAGTACCCCTCAAGGGTTGCACCCCCTTGTTTATACTCAATGGTCTGTGACCTTACTTCCGCGAAAGCTAATGGAATTGCTCCACACAAACAGAATAAAACAATAATCCAAAAACGCATAATCTTCTCCTTTTTTATTCCTTTGAGGTACTCCTAAACGTAATTTCACCTGCGGGCTATCTTATTAATATTAAAAAATAACTCAATAATATTTTGCTTTTTACCCAAAGATATTTATCATATGGGACATATGGAACATCTCAAACACATCCTTGATGTCTTTCTACATTTAGATCATTATATCAGCAACCTTACTGCTTTCTACGGAAATTGGACCTACGCAATTGTTTTTGCCATTATCTTCTGTGAAACAGGTCTTGTGGTTGTTCCCTTCTTACCTGGAGATTCTCTTTTATTCGTTCTTGGTGCCTTGTCAGCCTCCCAAATGCTAAGCATTAGCTGGTTGTGGGTTTTATTGACTGCTGCTGCTGTATTAGGAAATACAACCAACTATTTCATCGGAAGAAAAATGGTTAGCGTTATTAAAAGAGCTGACCAAAAGCTAGT
>JBAXBI010000300.1:0-2084 GCA_037142055.1 Candidatus Omnitrophota bacterium
CGCGTGAGATCTCCGTTGATTATCGGTTTAGGGGATAATGAGAATTATATCGCCTCCGATGTTCCAGCAATTTTAGATCGTACTCGTCGAGTGATTTATTTAAAAGACGGACAGATGGCAATTTTGAAAAAAGAGAAAGTAGATGTTTTTACCTTTGATGGTAAGAAAGTCATTCCTAAGGTCGATACGATTTCATTTACTATCGGCTCAGCACAAAAAGAGGGGTATGATCATTTTATGCTCAAAGAGATTCATGAGCAGCCTCAAGTTCTTTTAAGGATGCTAAAAAGTCGTTTGGCTGGTGGCAAACTTAAGATGGATGGATTAGATATTTCTGATCAAGCTTTGAGTCATATTAAGAAAGTAACTGTTGTTGCCTGCGGGACAGCCTATCACGCGGGATTGGTGGGGAAATATATTATTGAAGATCTTGCCCGGTTGAGCACTGAAGTTGAAACTTCTAGTGAATTTCGTTATCGCAATCCGCTGGTCGATAAGAATACTCTTCTAATCGCAGTTAGCCAATCAGGGGAAACGGCCGATACCTTGGCAGCAGTAAGAGAAGCTAAATCAAAAGGGGCTAAGATCATTTCCATTTGTAATGTTATTGGTTCATCGCTGGCACGAGAATCTGATGGCGTTTTGTATACCCACGCAGGTCCAGAAATTGGAGTGGCATCTACCAAGGCCTACACAGCACAGCTAATGATGTTTTATATGTTAGCTTTAAAGTTGGCTTATGTTCGCCGTAGCGCAAAGCCGGAGAGATTAAAGAAATTAGTTAAGGATTTACAAAGCATTCCTAATCTTTACAAAGCCCTTTTAAAGAAGAAGGCGTCGATCTTAAAAATTGCCGAAGCGAATTCTCATTTCGGATGTTTTCTTTATTTAGGGCGTAATATTAATTATCCAACAGCGCTTGAAGGTGCATTAAAACTTAAAGAGATTTCGTATATTCCCGCCGAAGGCTATGCAGCAGGAGAGATGAAGCATGGTCCTATAGCGCTCATTGATGAATACCGTGCGGTTGTTTGTGTAGCTGTTCAGTCCCACGTGTATGAGAAGATGATTTCTAATATTCAAGAAATCCGTGCCCGAAAAGGTAACGTGATTGCTATTGCCACTCATGGCGATAAAGAGATTGTCCACCATGCCGATCATGTCATTGAGGTGCCTGCTGTTGAAGAATTGCTGACTCCACTGTTAGCGATTATTCCTTTGCAACTCATTGCCTATTATATTGCAGTTAAAAGAGGTAACGACGTCGATCAACCACGAAATTTAGCCAAGTCAGTCACTGTTGAATAATCTGCCTTACGGCAGCTAGGCCTCTATTATGCTTTACATCGTATCAACACCCATTGGTAATCTTCAAGACATCACCTTAAGAGCGATAGATACCCTTAAATTAGTCGATATCGTAGCTGCCGAAGACACACGTCATACTAAAATTCTCCTTGATCATTATGAGATCAAAAAACCAATTACGAGTTTCTTTGACCATAATCAGAAAGTGAAGGGATTGTATTTGTTAGGTCTTTTAAAGGAAGGTAAATCCGTAGGATTAGTGACGGACGCAGGGACTCCAGGGATATCAGACCCAGGGTATTCATTGATAAGGCTAGCCTATGATAATAACATTCCTGTAACAGTCATTCCGGGTGTAACGGCTTTGATTACGGCGCTTACCTTATCTGGCCTGCCGTCGCACCGGTTTGTTTTCGAAGGGTTTCTTCCGCCTAAAACAGTCGGGCGATGCAAGAAACTAGAGAGTTTTAAGAATGAAGAAGGAACCATAATCTTTTATGAATCTCCTCACAGGGTACTTAAAACCTTGGAAGATATTAAGAATGTATTCTCAGATCCGTATCTGGTCGTAGCCCGTGAATTGACGAAGAAATTTGAAGAAGTAAAAAAGGGCAAGGCGTCAGATTTGATAGTTCATTTTGAGGCTTCTTCCCCGAGAGGCGAGTTTGTGCTTTTAATAAATCTATCTCAAGCTGAGAATCTAAAAGATAGCGGAAGCGTTTCCCGTTGACTCATTAAAGAATGTTACCCAGAGAGAGTTTTAGCATGATGGCTTT
>JBAXBI010000301.1:0-2058 GCA_037142055.1 Candidatus Omnitrophota bacterium
GCATCCCAGCCGTTGTAAAAAGAACCGTTGGATCATCCTTAGGAACCAGCGAATCACTGGCAATAATGGAATGCCCTTTAGATTTAAAAAAGTCTAGAAATTTTTCTCGAATTTGATTGGTTGTCATTTTAAATTTTTTATAACCTTCATAATAGCGTCAACTGGAAAACCCCTACGAAGAAGAAAATCAAAAACACGCTTTTGTTTCTTTTGACTTTCAATATCTGGCAATCGTCTCCATCGCCTTTGAGCTAATTCTCCAATGACATCATGTTCTTTATATTCAACCTTGGCGCAAGCTATGGCTTCTTCGATAATTTCATCGCTAACACCCTTGGCTTTTAACTCGGTAATAATCCTTCTAAAACCAAACGGCCGGGCTAAACGATAGTTAATCCATGCTTTCGTAAAGCTCCGGTCGTTAAGTAACTCTACATTTTGAAGCCACTGGAGCGTCTGATTAATCTCTTGGACTTCAAAGCCTTTTTGTGTAAGCTTATATTTTAACTCTGCTACACTTCGAGGACGAATCTTTAGAAATCTTAATGCTGCCTGACGGCATAAAACGCTCATCAGACCTTTTTATTTTTAATCTTCTCAATAATTAATTTTTCAATCTTAGCCATAATCTTCGGATTTTCCTTAAGGAACTTACGAGCAACATCCCTTCCCTGGCCGATTTTCTCATTTTCAAAAGACAACCATGATCCGCTCTTTTGAACTACTTCTTCAGCAACACCTAAATCTAATATGTCACTTGCTTTAGAAATCCCTTCATCAAAATAAATCTCAAATTCTGATTCTTTAAAAGGTGGAGCTACTTTATTTTTAACCACCTTGGCTTTAACACGATTTCCAATAATATCTTCTCCAACTTTAATAGACTCAATCCTACGAAGATCAATACGAACAGAGGCATAAAATTTCAGAGCTCGTCCGCCTGTGGTAGTTTCTGGAGAACCAAACATAACGCCAATTTTCATACGGATTTGGTTAATAAAAATAACACAAGCTTTTGACTTATTGATGGCAGAAGTTAGTTTTCGAAGCGCCTGGCTCATCAAACGCGCTTGCAAACCCATATGAGAATCACCCATTTCACCTTCAATTTCAGCTCGAGGTGTTAATGCCGCCACAGAATCGATGACAACTAAATCAACAGCATTAGAACGCACCAGGGTTTCAGCGATTTCTAAAGCCTGTTCTCCCGTATCAGGTTGAGATACTAAAAGATCCTCAAGCCTAACACCTAGCCTATTTGCATAACTGGCATCAAAAGAATGTTCAGCGTCGATAAACGCGGCTGTTCCACCTGCTAATTGCATCTGTTTAATAATGCTTAAAGTCAGCGTTGTTTTACCTGAAGATTCAGGTCCATAAATCTCAACAACACGACCTCGAGGAACCCCGCCTACACCTAAGGCCATATCCAAAGCTAAAGAACCAGTTGGAATCACTGGAATATCCACAATTAACTTACTGTCTAAACGCATGATCGAACCTTTGCCAAATTGCTTTTCAATTTGTGCTAAAGCTAAATCCAAAGCCTTTAAACGATTTTCTTTATCACCAGAGCTTTTCTCTGATACTACTTTTTCTTGAGCCATACACTCTCCTATTATTTAAATAATTAGACGGCAATTATACATTGCGGAGGATTATATTGTCAATTCCAAAGGGAGAGGAATAAAAATTACTTAAAAACTAACCTTTTAACAATAACCGTACAAAACCCACCGTTACGATAGCTGCAGTTTCTACTTTTAATACGCTGCTGCCTAAAGATACAGGTATGCAATTACTCTCTTGCGCCATGCGTACCTCCTCAGGAGTAAAGTCTCCTTCTGGTCCGATAAAAATAGTTATCGTACTATCAACAGAGGCCTTATGCAACACCTCTTTAATATGCTGCGGATGCCCATTAAGAGAAGGAAACAGATGAATCCCTTTTGGGTCAATATTCTTTAGCACCTTAGATAACTCCGTCATGGGATGCAACAGCGGAATCGCTACACGCTTAGACTGTTTGGCCGCATTAAGAGCCACTTTCTGAAAACG
>JBAXBI010000302.1:0-2051 GCA_037142055.1 Candidatus Omnitrophota bacterium
GGTGCCGTACTGCTTGTTGTATGCATCGATCTGAACAGCTAAGCTTCTCTTGGCTCGCCTCGGTATTGCTCTTTTAGTCTAACGTAGTGTTCGGCTGATTTTCGCAGCATGTCCCCCTCTCGCTCTGTAAGCGAGAGGATCTCACGGGCTGGATTGCCGCGCCACAGAGTTTGCGACTTAAGTGTTTGCCGAGGTGGAACAACACTCCCTGCTGCAACTAAAACATCATCCTCAATCACAATAGGGCTAGAAGCAGCTTCAGAAACTCCAGAAGATGAAAAGGCAGAAATGAAGAAGTCCCTTTGGGGCGGAATGTTCAGCCCAGTTAAAATATAAGGTATACTATTAATATAAACAGGGGAAGACGGGAAACCGTCTTTCTTTGTTTTATAAATGAGGGGGAATTATGAAGGTAGTTATTTTTGGAAGCAAGAACTGGGTAGACTATAACGAATTAATTAGACAGATAACTGTGTTAATTGATGATAGAAGACATTTTTACCCAGATGATAAGGATTATACTTTTGTCCATACAGGAATTCCAGGCGCAGAAAATATGGTGACTGAGTATATCGGTAAAGTAGAAAAATTTATGAGACAAAAAGGATATAGAGTGAAAGAAGAATTAGTTAGAGATAAGTCATCTCTAAGAGATTTTTCTTTGATAGAAAGCAACCCCGATTTTGTTTTAGTTTTTGGTTTATCAGAAAGAAATAGATCTTGCTTGAAGCTTGTTGAGGAATATAAAGTTCCGCATAGATTCATTAAGGAATAAGCCAAAATAGGCTTGACTTAACCTAGACTTAGCTGCTATAATAGAAAGAACACCCCTACTAGAGAAAGAAAAATATGACAAACATTGAACCTTTTGGAAGCTTGGTTCTTATTGAAAAGGTTGAACAAAAAGAAAGAAAAACATCTTCAGGGCTAGTATTGACAACTTCAGTGCTAGACTCAGAGCTCTCACGCGGTAAAGTAATTGCAGTTGGACCAGGGGATTTTGATAATGTTGGAAATCGCCATGAGGTTCCTCTTACTTATGGAGATATTGTTATTTATTCTGAAGGTCAGGCAAATGAAGTTACAGATGCATTAGGCAGTAAATACTTTTTTATTAATTGGCGCAACCTACTAGGAAAAGAAGGAACATTCTGATGGCTAAAGTTACATTAAACTATGATCAAGCACACGCTTTTGTTGAGAAAAATAAATCTAATGGTTTTTTTTGGGATCAGTATACTATCGTTAAATGGTCTGTTAGCAATAATGGATTTATGCAAAAAAACGGAATGTTTAGAGATAATAAGTGGGGATATTCTTCCCGTTATGTATTAGACACTTCTAGCGGGACATGGGAAATTAGCGATAAATATGCCCAGCTTGTTTAATCAGATAGGCTTAGATGAACAAGATGTAAAATGGTATCATCTTTCTGCATGTTCTAAAATGCCAATTAATTGGTTCTATGATGACTATGAGTCAGATAAAGAATTGGCTAAACAAATTGATCAAGTATGTCTTCATTGCCCCGTTATTAAACAGTGTCATGCTGAAGGTATAAAGGGAAAAGAAAAGGGAGTTTGGGGCGGGATTTTTATGGATCTTGGAAGACCAGACAAACAGCATAATTCACATAAAGATTCGACTATATGGAAGCAGTTAAAGAAAATTCATGGCAAAAATATCGTACACAGTTGAAATGGCAAAGAAAATACGGGATATGAAACCTCCTGTAAAGAATTTGCTATTAGATGTAAGAGCAAGACCAAATTATCTTGCGCTTACGGTGTACGAAAGTAATATCATGGAGTATAGCAGCGATCAAAGACAGGATATAATGGCTTATCTTTTATTAATTAGAGATTTTATTATGTCCTACGGAACACCATGTGAGATAGAAGGGATGAAGTATACAGATGAGCAAGCAAGAGCCAAACGAGGAGAGTATTGAGAATACAATAATCTATGTGTATATACCAGAAGAAGGTATTTACGGGACTATCGTAAGTCAGGGAGCCTGGGCATCCATGATCCAATATTATGATGTTGGA
>JBAXBI010000303.1:0-2037 GCA_037142055.1 Candidatus Omnitrophota bacterium
TAGGAGTTTCAAGTACAGGGATTGCAACGCATGATATTGATGATCTTTGTGTTACTAATGGTAATAACTGTTAAAAACGTTTGTTTAGAAGTGTAGCTTTAAGAAACAACTTTCAAATTGATTCATCAATTAAATTCTTTGTTTATAAAATCTTAATGTAGGATTAGATTTGTTATAAGTTGCATTGGTAGTATATTTATAAAATGTAGTTAAATCCTCTTTTTATAATTTAAAATCCCACTAAAATTACTGCATTGTTAATGTATTAATCCTAAAAAATCCGATTTATATCTTAAAAGTA
The DNA here is from genome assembly GCA_037142055.1 of Candidatus Omnitrophota bacterium. Taxonomy (GTDB): domain Bacteria; phylum Omnitrophota; class Gorgyraeia; order Zapsychrales; family Fredricksoniimonadaceae; genus JACQCF01. The sequence goes on from JBAXBI010000303.1 coordinate 302, forward strand.
CATATATTTTAAATTTAAATCTTCATATATTGGTCTTCATCTGAGAAAGTGAACAGAAAGAAGCTTTGAATATAGTCACAAAAGGCGGTTACAAGGCTTCAGAGGTGGCTAAGAGCCTTGGAAATGTCAAGGAGCGGATATAACCATAAAGAAGTGGCTAAAAAGCCAGCGGCAGCTAGATAATGAAGAATTGGCTGTGAAGCAGGTAATACTTCGATGGAATCCAGCTTACGATTTAGTTCTTCACTCGGAATCTGGTAATGATTTTAAGGTGTTGTTGGCACAGAACGAGTTCGTCGGCAACATGAGCATGATTGGTGACTGCTGAAACAATGCTGTCGTTGAGAGTTTTATTTGGACACTTAAGGTCGATCAAGTATATCTGACGAAGTTTAATACTCGGGACGAAGTATACGGTTACCGCGACTGCCATTGCAGGTTGCATTTTTACAAATCAAACGGAAAATGGAAAGATGGTGAGCACGTCGTAGAAAGGCACCTTTACGGGAAATCGAGAATTAACGCTAATGTTAATTCTTTGAAGTAGATAAATTTTAGGCTAATAATTCTGATGGAGAACTTTTTAGGTAATTAATATTGTTCCTGTATTTGAATTTATTGAGTACGAAAAACTGACTTTATTAGCGTAACAACTTGTCCACTGATTTGGGAAAAGTAAGTATAGGATAGAATAATTTATAAAAGCAGAATTTATTAGTTATGTTTTATAATTTAAAAAACATTTTTTAATAATGTCTTAAATTGTTCTAAGAATTTTTATTTGTAAATGTTTAGCGATCTGAGAGGTTGTATTCCCGCCCCCTGGTGGGGCGGGTTAGGGCGGGGGGATAATTTAAGTTTGAAGAATTGGAGCAAGACGTGAAGCTGCGTCACCTTGTCTATGAGCTACAAAAGCTGTTTGTAAAAAATCACTGACATTTTGTTTTTGCAGTTTCATTGTTTGAATAAGAGACATCAACGTTGCATGCGCTTCGGCGCCGCGCGATGATCTGTTACCGAATGAACGGTTACGATAAATCACATTGGGCCTAATCATCCGCTCTGCCAAATTATTATTCCACGCTACCGCAGAATCTTGCAGGAATGTAAACATATCTAGCCAAAACTTTGAGAACCTCTTCGATAACCGGTTTAGATTTTTATTCTCGTACGGATACGTCATAAAGTCGAACAGCCGCCGTTTGATAGCAGCCACTCGTCGTAGATAAGCAATTTTGTTGATGTAGCCGCACTTTTCACGTAGCCGTAGAGCATCGTTGATCAAACGCTTAATCTTTTTGTAATTCTCTTGATACTCCTGCGAGGTGTCCATTTTAGCGCAATCATGGAATTCTCGTAATAAATGCACTAGACACTTTTGTTTACGATACGGAAGATTGAAATAGACTCCATAAAAATCGGTGATCAAAACGCCCTTGAATCGGTCGGTTAAGCATTAGCGATGCTGATACCGTGCCTTGTTTAATTGAGGTGGCCACGCGTAAGATTTCATCCTAATATTTGGTAACGAGAGGCTTGTTGATTGCATCTCCAATTAAGACATTTAATGCAGGGTAGGTGTTTCGCTTATCGGGAATAAACAATTTGATGTCTCCTAAGTTTCGGATACGTGGTGCAAAATAATAACCTAACAAGTACATCAAGGCAAATTGCTGATCAGCCCGTTGACTCATTAAAGAATGTTACCCAGAGAGAGTTTTAGCATGATGGCTTTC
>JBAXBI010000304.1:0-2033 GCA_037142055.1 Candidatus Omnitrophota bacterium
CTTTAAATTTATTAAACAACGATGGGATAGGACGTATACAGTCCCATCCAATCACAGGTAAATTGTCATCCCATACCACATCTGTTTTAATAGCCCCCATTGGGACATTAAGTTCATTCATAAAATTATAGACAATTGAAATTCGTTCATTCAATCTTAAAGGATTATTTTTAACCAAATTAAAGATATGCGGATCAACTCCTGGAATCCTTAGCATGGCTAAATATAATAAGTTTGTAGCTCTGTCAAAAAAATCTTTTGCCAATTGTTCATCAGATTCCCTCAAGATTAAATATTTACGAAAAATATCGCGATTAACCATTGCAATTGAATTTAAACCTACCCACTCACTAAACAGCAACTGTCGATCAATCTCTAATAAAAGATCTTCCACCTCCGCTTTTATCATCGCATCATCGGCAGGACTCCTGACCTTAAGCTCATTGATCAAGATCTTTATATTTGTGGCTATTCTTTTATATTGCGAAGGCCTTGTCGACCCATTTTGTTTCGACCTCGAAACGAAAGATGCGTAGATATTTTCTAAGGTAGTAAACCATAATTTGACTTCACTTTGTGAAAAAGACATGTTCTTATTCTGTAAGAAATTTACTAACCTCAGAGAGTAAGTATCAATTAAATTCGCTGTATCCTTACGCATATAATTGGATCGAGAAGGTTTATATTTCGACCATACAGTAATTAACGCCTTCACAGTGTCACGGAAATGTTCTATAGAAGGCCTTACTGTTTCATCCTTAGATGCCTTCTGTTGAGTAAGCATCGCATGATCTTTTAAACTGAGTGTCTGACTTGTTAAAACAGCATCTGCGGTCACCTCTGTTAATTGTGCTTTATCTAAACCGGCTAGTTGTGCACGGCTGACATCTAAAGGTCCAACAGCAACAAGGGCTGCATTCATTTTGTTAGCCCCCACTCCCCCCGAAAAATACTTCCTGGCAACAACTGGTCCCTTGGGCGTTGGTTCTTCTTTGATGTAGTTGTAGACACCCTTTTTAAAGGCTTGAAGGTATTGTTGATAGATGTGTTGTGGATCCCCGACTAAAACATTCGGGGATGACAAATTCTGAATTTTTTTACGATTGGAATAAACCTTATTAAGGATGCTGTCTTTGATTTTCTTCTTGTACCACGTAGCCAGAATAAGTGAATAGAAGACTTGACGCAGTTGTGCGAAGTTCTTGCCTTCGTTGACTTCCTTGGTCAATGCGGGAATGACTATCTCGCGGACGATTTGACTACCAATTGTGTTAACGTCATTAGAGCTCCCCCTAACCCCCTCTTTAACTAAAGAGGTGGAATGTTTTTGTAATGATAGATAATCTTGTTCCAGCATCACCTTCAAATGATTCTCCAATACAAAAGCTACTCCTGCGTTTTCGTACACAACAGCTTTCTCAGGGACAATCCAGACTTTGTTAAACGTGTTAACAGGAATATTCGTTGTGCCATACTTGGCTTGAGCTTGGGCATAAACTTTTTCCCAGAATGTCTTACCCAACTGGCTTTCGGGATAGATCATTGAAGCGGTGATTTGTTTTAAGATATAGTCTTGCGCCAACAGGTCACGGCCCATTTCCGTTTGGCCGAATTCCTGCGGGACTATGCGGTCTTTTTCATAAGGACTAAGGTTAACCCAAAGGTCTTTTTCAGGGATGGTCAAAGAGGCTAGGAAATACTTAATTAACTTAAGAGACTCACTTTTAAGCTCTGCCTGACTTAAACGGCTCTCCCCCCGATCAACGAAAAAATGAAACCGAAACGGATCCTTAGGATCCAATTTAATCCCTTTAAGCACAGCAGGACTAAAACTAGGACTTAACGCCACCATCTGGCCGGGTGCGGGCAATAAAAAGGCCTCTTGGGCACCTGTGGCGAGCGAAGTCGAACCATATGAAGGTATACTCTGTATAAAGAATATAGCAAGCAATAGGTTGCTTATATAAGTATTATGTTTTAACAATATTTTATGCCTTAAAATGGAATTCTGGAGATGTTTCTTAAGTATACAC
>JBAXBI010000305.1:0-2023 GCA_037142055.1 Candidatus Omnitrophota bacterium
TTGAACAAGTCGCAAAGTATCAGAAAAAGAAATAGCACCGGAGGCAACCAAAGCTGAATACTCCCCTAAACTTAAACCTGCTGTATATTTGATAGAAATATTCTTAAATTTTGGATGAACTTGGAAAGCTCTTAAAGCAGCAACACTCATTGTTAAAATCGCTGGCTGACAAAAAGCTGTTGAGGTAAGCCTTTCTTCAGGACCTTCAAAAATAGCCTTAGTTAAATCATTGGCACAAATCCGATCTGCTTCATCAAAAATAGATTTAGCCTCTTTAGAGCTTTGATAAAACTCTAAACCCATTCCAACCTTCTGTGCCCCCTGCCCTGGAAATATTAAAGCTACTTGCTTCATACTTTAAAATCCTTATTTGCTTTACGCGGATTAAGAAGAACAAACCCTTACTTTATATCACCACTTAACAACATTTGCCGCACTGACTAATCCTGCACCAAAAGCCACCAAAACAACATTATCACCTTTCTTAATGCGTTTCTGCTCTACTGCTTCATATAAAGCCACCGCAATAGAAGCGGCAGACATATTGCCATATTTATCAATATTAACGAAGATCTTTTCTTTAGGAATATTAAGCTTGGATGCAACTGCTGATATAATTCGGTCATTAGCTTGATGAGGCACAACACAATCAACTTGTGAACTCTTAAGTTTTGCTTTCTTTAGGACCTCTTGGACGGCATCTGCCATTGAATTGACGGCAACCTTAAAAAGTTCTTTTCCCTGCATAACGACATAAGGCAATTTATTATCACCCTCTTTCTTAGTCTCAAGAGGTCGACGGGAATCTCCTGGAACAATATACATAAGCTCACCTTGATCACCAAAAGACTGCATAAAATCAGCTATGATACCACCAGATTTAACCTTACCTAAAACACAAGCCCCTGCCCCATCACCAAAAAGAACACAAGTATTTCTATCCTTCCAATCAATAAAATTCGTAATGCGTTCAGCTGCAATCACAAGCGCACATTTAGCCATACCAGTTTGAATGTATTGCTTAGCAGTTATTAAAGCATAAAGATATCCAGAACAAGCCGCAGATACATCAAAGGCAGCCGCTTTCTTAGCGCCTATTGCTTTTTGTACAATGCAGGCCATCGAAGGGAAATTACTATCAGGACTAATGGTACCCACAACAATTAAATCAATCTTATCTGCAGAAATCTTTGAATTCTTAAGAGCATCTTGAGCGGCTTTAATAGCTAAAAAGCTAGTGGTCTCATCTTGACTGGCAATCCTACGCTCTACAATACCTGTACGCGTACGAATCCATTCATCATTAGTATCTACCATTTTTGCTAAATCAAGATTAGTAAGTCGCTGTGAAGGAAGATAAGCACCTACACCTAAGATACCTACCTTTGTCATAAAACCTCTTTAATTTTTACCAAAATATTATGTTCAACCTCACGTTTAGCTGAACGAATTGCATTCTTAATAGCTTTAGGAGATGATCGTCCGTGGCATATCAATACCAAACCATCAACACCCAACAAAGGCGCTCCACCGTATTCAGAGTAGTCAATCGACTTTTTTGCTTCGCTCAGTGTGCTTTTTAATAAGAATGCAGCAAAAATCGAAATAGGATTCTTCTTAATCTCTCGCTTCATTAAAATACCAACGGATTCCATCAGCCCCTCTGAAACTTTAAGCGCAACATTACCAACATACCCGTCACAAACAATACAATCTGCCTTACCTGTGTAAATCTCGTTAGCTTCCACGTTACCAATAAAAGCAGGTTCATTTTCTTCTAAGAGCTTATAACCTTCCTTTTCCAACCCTGTTCCCTTACCTTCTTCAGAACCAATATTCAATAAACCAACCTTTGGATTCTCACGACCTAAAACTTCCCTTACATAAACCCTGGCCATTTTAGCATATTGTAAAAGATGCTCTGGTTTAGTTGCTGTGTTAGCCCCCATATCAATCATGAGGTTAAAATCTTTTAAAGATGGAATAACACAGCCAATCCCTGGACGATCAACCCCTGGTATCA
>JBAXBI010000306.1:0-2016 GCA_037142055.1 Candidatus Omnitrophota bacterium
TGTGCGGTAGCGCCGATGATCTATGGTGCGATTCCAGTTTTTGCGGACGTGGAACTTGAAACTGGGTGTCTTGATCCAGAGTCTATTTCAAAGTGTATAACGTCACGGACAAAGGCGATTATCGTTATCCATCAGTTTGGTATACCAGCTGATATGACTCGGATCATGGCGATTGCCAAGAAACATCGTTTAAAGGTTGTTGAGGACTGCGCGCAAGCTCATGGCGCGAAATTTAAGGATAAATTTGTAGGAACCATAGGGGATATCGGGGTTTTTAGTCTTAATGTGAATAAAACTATTCAGACAGGAGAAGGAGCTGTTTGCGTAACGTCTGACCCTGATCTGCGCTATAGACTTGCTCTGATTAGGAATCATGGGGAAGCTGTTGTTGGTCCGGCGAAATATGAGAATATCACCAACATTGCCGGGTTTAATTATCGTTTGACTGAGATTCAGGCTGCCATGGCCAAAGAACAGCTTAAGAAACTCAATGGGCTTAACAAAAAAAGATTGGAGTTGGTTGAGAAATTGACACAGGGCCTTAGTGGTATCGATTTTCTGGTAACTCCCCAGGGAAGGCAAGGGTGTCATGCTACGTATTATGTTTACCCGTTGCGCTTTTTACAGCAATCGGCAGGAATTACGCGAGCCGATTTTGTAACAGCTATCAATAAAGAAGGAATTCTTTTTTATCAAGGCTATACGCGTCCTCTTTATTTGCAACCAGTTTATCAAAAGAAACATCTTTTTAAGCATGGTTATCCCTTCAGTGCTCCTGAGAATCGCGGTTGCTTGATGAAGTATGATCAAGGCACTTGTCCCAATGCTGAAGAATTGCATTTTAAGCAGATGATCATTAACGAGCACGTGCGTTATCCGCACAATTCGGTAGATGTTATAGATATTATTAAGGCTGTAAGGAAGGTGTTGGAATGATGGCCAATGATCATATGCATTTAAAGATCCAAAATACACTTAAAAAATATGATGCTAGAGTTGATTCTTATCAAAAGATTCAGCTTTCTGACATATCTAAGTATTCACCGTGGCCTAAACGTTTGTTAGGGTTAGAAGAATACCAGCAACGCAGTAAAACTAAAGATGAGATTCTACGGGAGTACGAAAGAGAGAAATGGGGGAAGCTTTTAAAAGATTTTAATCAAAATCCTTGGCGATCGTTTCAGGAATTTAGGGACAATGTTGATAATTCTTCTTTATTGATGCCTCGCTCCTGGAAGGAAGAATTATTCTTCCTGAAAGAGTTAGATTTTAGTCGATTCCAAGCGGATGTTTTAGCTGATATTTTAACCCTATTTATGCCGACTGGAACAGTTGTTGAGTTAGGCTGTGGCTTTGGGGCTATGCTTTTGGATATGGCTGGACGGGATAATTTTAAGCATGTTCGATTTATCGGGGGTGACATTACCCCAAGTGGCGTCGAATTATTGAACATTTTAGCAAAGAGGTTTGGGTTGGCTGCACAAGCTCACCAACTTGATGTTGAAAATTTTGATAAAAGTATTATTCCATCTGATTCCCTGATTTTTTCGTCCTTTTCATTATCTTGTGTCCATGGGGCTATGGAGAAGATTATTGCAAATATCATGTCGGTTCATCCTAAGGTTGTGATCCATCTGGAACCAGTTCATATCCGTTCAGATCAGGAAGGTCTATTATCATTGATGCGCAAACGATATTTGGAGCTTAATGGCTATAACGGTGATCTAAGAATGGTATTAAAAGATTTGGAAAAATTAGGATTGATAAGGATATTAGTTGAGGTTGAAAATCTTCTAGGGGGGAATCCCTTTATACCAGTTTCTTTGCTTATTTGGGAGTTGGCTTAGTGGCCGACTTACTTAAGAAGGAAAGTAATATGAATTTATTTTTATTAAAGAATGATAAATCTGTCGATTCTGTCCTGGCATTAGATTCATATGTTGAAGGACGAGATCTTATTCTTTGTTTTAATTACCTTGTATATCTACGTTTGAAGAAAGAGAACGGAAATCATTA
>JBAXBI010000307.1:0-2010 GCA_037142055.1 Candidatus Omnitrophota bacterium
ATAGCGAGGGACTTAGGAATAAGTGCCAGCACATTACATACCTGGAAATATAAAAGTGTTGAAATGCCGGATGGCGCAATTATCACAAATAGCGAAATAACCCGTCTGAGACGGGAATTAGCAGATGCAAAAATGGAGCGTGACATCTTAAAAAAAGCAGTGGCCATCTTCTCAGTACCATCGAAATGAAGTATGCATTTATTAAGGCGAACCGCTCTGCCTTTTCGATTCAGAAGATGTGCCAAGTCTTGGGAGTATCCAAGAGCGGCTATTACAAACATCACACTAATCCCGAGAGTCAACTGGATAAGGATAATGATATGTTGTTGAATCGCATTCAGAATATTTATAAAGACAACAAAGGGCGTTATGGAAGCCCACGGATTAAAGAACAACTTGAGGAGATATTGTCAAATGTTGTGGGCTGGGATTTTAAAAGCATCCAATCAGCCCGTTATTTTTAGACCTTTGCCAACTCCAATTTTCCGTCCAATATTGCTTCAACCTTGATCCCATCTTCAAATTTTATTCCAGCCCAAACATCAGCAATCTTTTCATGATTGCGCAGTTTCAACCAGCGTTTCTGGGCAGACTCTAATAACTTAAACACCATTGTTAACGTCGACCCAACAGAGCCGCAACCTTTGGTTTTGTGTGTTCTCAGACGAACCGCGGCAAAGGTTGATTCAATTGGATTTGTTGTCCTAATGTGATGCCAATGTTCTGCCGGGTAATCATAGAAGGTCATAAGTTTCTCGCGGTTATCTACGAGACTATTAACGGCACGTGGATATTTCACAGCAAAGTCCTGGATAAAAGCATCAAAAGCAATATTGGCATCTTTCTTCGTCGGAGCCATATAAATATTGTGAATCATGTTCTTGCCTCTTGCCTGCATGCTGTCTGGTAATTTATCCAAGACATTCACCGTCTTATGTACCCAACAAAGTTGATGATCCGTTTCAGGACACTCCGCATTCATTGCCGCCCAAAACCCTAATGCGCCGTCGCCAATGGCTAACTTCGGCCCCATCTTTAAACCCTGGCGCTTAAGATCACGCAAGACTGATGCCCAACTTTCTTTTGATTCCCTGAACCCTTCACCGACGGCCAAGATCTCTTTTGTTCCGTCTTTACGCGCACCAATAATCACCAGCACGCACATGCGTCGATCATCACCTAAGCGAATGTTAAAATGAACGCCGTCGGCCCACCAGTAAACATATTCAACATCTTCCAGCCGTCGTTCACGCCAGATGGTATATTCATCCTGCCAGACACGTTTTAAGCGGACAATGGTTTGCGCCGACAACCCTTTGGCATTTGGCCCCAGAATTTTCTCCAACGCTTCTTGAAAATCTCCCGTCGATATGCCTTTCAGGTACAACACGGGTAAAAGCTCATCAATGTTATTAGACTTGCGCAAATATTTTGGCACGATCCCGCTTGAATATCGCGGCTCATTTTGAACAATCAATGCGCGATCATCAACCCGGGGAACTCTGATTTCAATGGGGCCAGCGCCCGTAAAGACCTTTCTCGATTGATGATGCCCGTTCTTAATAACACGACGATTCCCGGCGTCATCTAAAATATACTGATACTTCTCAAGGAACAGATCGACTTCAACTTCAAGCGCTTTTGCTAACAGATCTTGTGCACCCTTTCGCACCAGATCATCCAGCTCTAATTTAACCAATTCTTTTTCTTCTGGATTACTTGCCTTAACTCCGTTATTCTTCATGAGGGTATCCTTTCGGTTTAGCGCGTTCCACCGCGCCTTTTTTGGTTTACCGAACTGAAAGGATACTCTTTTTTTATCCCCGCTTCACCTCAAACCACAACATTCGATTATATCTCTTTCAGGTGAACAGGGTTGTTGCTATCGACGGCAATACGATCACGCTTAGTGAGCCGGTATATATGCCTAACTATTCGTCCAGTTTATCGCCTCAAATTTGGTGGTATGGTGCTCAGCCGGTAGTTTATTCGGGGGTGCAGAATATGTCG
>JBAXBI010000308.1:0-1986 GCA_037142055.1 Candidatus Omnitrophota bacterium
CAATCGCTTCTGCCCTAATTTTAGATATTGTTTTAGCGTTGAATTTTAACCGACTAAATGCTCCCTGCACCTGTTCTATCTGATCCAAAAATATCTCTGCATCATTTGACGCATTTTTCTTAGTCAATAAATATAAAAACATCCTCATCCCTTCAGCGTCCAAGTAATCATTCTTAACCAGAATACGGATGATGCTGCCCATGATTTTTTCATTGGCATCTTTAGCCTCTACCCAATCTAACACTTGTTTAGCATCACCATCCTCCAGCCTATCGGCTAAAATTTTCTTTAAGACCATCTTGCTTCCAGGTTCATGAATACCACTCGTGTTGACCCATTCCAAAATACCTATCACATTGTCTTTTGTTACTCCTTTGTCCAGCATTCCTTTTAAAACTCTTTTTAAATTATTTGTATCTTCTATACCCTCCTGTTTAGCTAAAGCCATGACATTAGCCCCTTGTCTAATCCCAAGGGACTTATTAGTAACCAATTTAATCATTACTTGTGGATCTATTGCCCTATTGAAATCGCCTGCCTCTAAAGCTGCGGCTATTGATCGAGTAACATTATCCCACCCGGGCGTATCTGACAGCTTCTGGCCCCAGCTGACTATCTTTGCTAAGATACCATCAACATCTACATTTAAATCACTCCATGCCAGAGCTTCTATAATCCGTTCACGGATCTTATTGCTCTTTATCTTAACTTTCGCCAAACTCTCAATTATTTTTACAGCCCTTGCTATCCTCTCACCGTTATCTAACTTTCCTAGAACTAGCCCCTCAATAATTCGCTCTTTTAATGTTGTTCCAATCTTAATTTTGCTTAAGCCATTTATTGCATTAATTGCCCTTACCGCCCTTTGCCTGATTTCCTTTGACTGCACAACATCTTCGAATAATTTCTTCCTAAATTCTGAGCTAAATACAAATACCTTTTTATTACCAGAATATGCATCTCCATAATAATCATACTTCTCAACCTTGACCTTGCGACTCCCATTCAAATTGGAAACCAATCCTCTCAAAGTCTCCAGCTCTCCTTCATTTAATAAAAGCGGAACGCGCTCCTTGATATTTCCAGAGCTAATCATAATATTAATAAGCTGTCTCTGGTAGGAATTTAACCCTTGCTCATTTCCCCAATCTAACAGTCCTTCTTTAATCAGCTTCAGAAGATATTTTTGATCTTGAGCATCAACACTGTTTTTAATTTGAATGATCTCTTGGCTTTTAAAACCCAATTCTTTTAATCCTTCTGCCAATGTCGATATTTGAGCCCGATCAGTAAAAGACTCACCTTTTAACTCATTCAATTTTTCTTGAAGATGTTGCTCAAGCCACGGAAAATCTTCCTTGCGTTTTGGAGAAATATCCAGCCCTTCCCAATGGTCTAATTTCCCTGCTCTAAATTTGAGTTTCACATTTCCTTTATAAAAGGGTGAGATGTCAACTGCACTCCTTTTACCAGGACGTACATAAAAATCATAAATTGCTTCTCCATTCTTTGATACGTCTAATCCCCCTGTACTTAAAATAAATGAGACATCAAAAAGTTCTGTTGAACTAAAAATCCTTTGATCGACAGGTTTATTTTCTGGCAATTCAGACATTCTTTTCAATTGTTGTTGAGCTTCAATTGGGGTCAGTTTTTTCTCCCAACCAAAACGATAAACGAGTCCGTTTTCTTGTCCTTCTTGCCACTCGCCAACCATGGCTCTATCTGAAATAGTTTTATCTCCTTCGGCTGGAAATACATCCCCTTTGAATGGATTAATACCTGCCTGCACAAGAAGGGCATGATCAGAATCAAATATAGCTGGCGCATGATGAATAATGCTCATGGCTGCATCCATAGCCGCGCCATTCATTGTCAAACCACCTGAAAAATATTTCCTTGGTATTATTCCTTGAGTTTGAGGGTCTACATCTTCTTTAATATAGTTATAAACGCCCTTTTTAAATGCCTTTAAGTACTGCTGAT
>JBAXBI010000309.1:0-1976 GCA_037142055.1 Candidatus Omnitrophota bacterium
AAAAGTATAAGTAATTTCCTTTTTTTCTTGTGGATTTAAAGTCAATGTCCACAGCACAACACCTTTACGATCTTTATAATCTTTAACAGTTGTTTCGGGAGTAAATTTGACATCTTTCACCTTAATCTTTTCATCTTGAGAAATAGGAATATTATCAAAAAGATTAAGAGTAATAGATTTAGTTTTATAATTTTCTACTTTTATTTTATACAAATATCGAATCACTTTATTAGGTGAGGGAATATTTGCAAAGAGTGTATCATCGGATTTTTCTTCAACGAGTTCGCGTTTAACAGTTACCCCTTCATCCGCTCCTAAATAAAGATTAAATTTCTCTTTATTACCTATTGCTTTGTTAATAGCAGAGCCTCCAATATAGTCACCATCTAAAAAGACATTCACACGACCTGGCAATAGCACAGCACTCTGATTATTTTCAACTTCAGATCTTAAATAGGCATACGTTGAAAGCTTAGGTGTTGAAGCGTATTCAAATTGAGCTGGTAAGGTCAAAGCAGTGATTGGCACTCTTTGTTGAGTTCCATCAGATTTAATCGTTATAGGTTTAGTAATCTTAAAAACAACAGAAATTCCTTTTTGTTCGGTTTGAGCATAAGCAACTTCGGCTCTCTTATCAAACAGAGCAGCAGCCCCCGCCAACCTAACAGACTCATCCTCTCGAACAAATTGTTCGCCTATATCATCGGCAGCTGATTTCATCTTCCCAAAGGGCATCATAGTCATAGGATTAACGACTTTCCTATATTCCTGAGGCTGAAAAGGCCTTAACGTCCAGCTTGATAACTCTGGCATTACTCCGCCAAGTGATGGTCTGGAGGTGGAAATTGTCAAAAGAACATCTTGCCAGTCTTCCCCGGTTGATTGACTAACCATGCCAAAAAGAGCTAAATCAACTTGAGATTTATCAAACGCAACTCGCGCATCATACAAAGGTTGCCAATTGACGCCACCTACTAAATAAGAAACGGCTACGGTCAGCTTCCCGGGATGAATCACTTGAATTGCAACAGCAATAGAACGTTTTTCTTTTTGGTTGTTAGAATTTAAATCTTGAAGCTGTCGGTTAAGGGTTTCTTTTTTACGATTTAATGCCCTAAGTTTTAAACGACTTTCTTCACCTTGAGCTTCTAAATCTGTAAACGTTTTAGCGACGTATATCCCTAATTGTTCAAGATCACTAACGGATGGAGTTTTTGTAACCAGATCTTTTGGAATTTGCTGCGAAGAAAACAATTTGATAGAATCTACATATTCTCTTTGTTTCTGTAATATTTTATCTTTATTATAAATAACATTGATCTCGTCATTAACGCCTTCGATCTCACCTTGCAAAATCTTAACCCTCTCATCAGAAGCTTGAGCTAAGAATTCCGTCTTAATTGACGCTCCAAAAATTTTAACTTCAGCACTACCCTGTCCTTTTACCGTCAGGGTATTCTCATTAATTTGAGGAATAATATTTTCAAATAAGACCGTATGATCGCCTGCTGGAACATCAAACTGGGCTTGCCGGGTTACTAAAGCAGCTCCAGGATAAATCGTAATCTCAGTAATCTTTGAATCAGTTTTAATATCACTAGCAAAAACATTTGAAGAGGCAACAAGAGAAATTAACCCAAAATAAAGTACAACTACTAATAGATTCCTTTGAGTCATTATAGCCTCCTAATTGAGCACCCCGAAAAATGGATTAATACCGATAGTGGTTCGGCTTATACGGACCGTCTGCTTTCACACCTAGATACTTTGCTTGAACATAAGATAATACATCTAATCGTGCTCCAACCTTTTCTAAATGAAGACGAGCCACTTTTTCATCTAAATGTTTTGGCAATGTGTAGACTTTATTTTCATACTTATGGGCGTTTTGCCCTAATTCCATTTGAGCCAAAACCTGATTAGTAAAAGAGTTGCACATAACAAATGAAGGATGCCCCATAGCACAACCTAAATTG
>JBAXBI010000310.1:0-1970 GCA_037142055.1 Candidatus Omnitrophota bacterium
ACCAGGTTGATAATACTATCTACATCTACTTCTCGCCCTGCCCATACTACGATTCCAATGACTAGCTCCCGAACCTGTACGCGTAACTCTACGTTTACGAGATTATCTATCACCTTGAGTGCTCTGACAGCCCTCATTTGCGCCTCGCTGGACTTGACAAGCCTATCAAGGAGATCTTCTCTGAAATCTTCAGTCAATTTCCTTCGATTTTCATGCATTTTTGAAACTAATTCACCAATACTTGCCATAACTCCTTTTTCCATCAATAATTCTGCCTGTTTGGCTGGCTCCTGTACACTCATGATATCTTCTATCAAATCCCGCGCTTGCCCATAAAAATCTTTTGACCATTTAAACTCTTCCGAACCTATTAATCCGTTTAATCCGGCAAGCAATCGATCTGCTTCTTTATTCCCTAAAATCGCTTTAACAAGCGCTTCTGCCCTCGCTTGGAGCTTTTTGCCAGAATTAAATTTCAAACCATTCAATGATCCTTGCAGTTGTTCTACCTGTGCTAAATAGACACCAGCATCTTTGGTTGTCTTTGTAAATAGTATATCTAAAAATATCTTGAAACCTTCATTGTCAAGATAATCGTCTTTTACTAATATCCGGGCCAACCTGCCAATCACTTCTTCATTGGCATTCCTGGCTTCTACCCAATCCATCACACTCTTCGCATATTTTTTATCCCCTAAGACCTTCTTCAACACCATCTTACTTCCTGTTTCATGCAGTCCACTGGTATTCACCCATTCCAAAATACCCACCACATTGTCCCTTGTAATGCCTTTTTCCAACATGCCTTGTAAGACCCTCTTTGAACTATCTGCTCCTTCTACCCCTTCCATTCTTGCTAACTCTGCTACATTCTCACCTTGCCGTAATCCCATACCTTTTCTGGTAACTAATTTAATCATGCCTCTAGGGTCTGTTGCTGCCTCATAATCACCTTTTTCCAAAGCTGTGACTATCGATTTAGTCACGTCATCCCACCCAGGCGTATCCGATAGTTTCTCTGACCAGCTAATTATCTTTGCCAAGACGCCATCAACATCTACCTTTAAATCACTCCATGCTAATGCCTCTATTATTCGTTCACGCACCTTAGCTTTCATCTTAACTTTTACCAAGGTCTGAATTATTTTCACAGCTCTCGTGACCCTCTCGCCATTATCGATCTTACCAAATACTAACCCCGTAATAATCCTCTCCCTTAAATCTGCGTCCATTTTCACCTTAAGTAAAGTTTCTATTACCTCAACTGCACTTGGCGCTCTTTGTCCCACTTCTTTAGAACGCACAATATTTTGGAATATATTCCTCTTAAATTCCTGACTAAATACCTTCCGTTTCACGTAACTATTATAACCATATGGATCAGGATTCTTCACACTCCGAGTTTGATTGATCTTGGGTATTATTTCTCCTATACTAGATAGAACTCCCTCTCTGATCAAATATCCAATTTGTTCAACTGACTTATTTATCCCTACTACATCCTCTATCAAATCTTGCCCTTGTAAATAGAACTCTTTTGACCATTCAAATTCTTCTGATGACATTAATCCATTTAACCCCGAAAGTAATTGATCCACATCTTTGCTGCTCAAAATTATTTTAACAATTGTCTCTGCTCTGATTTCGGATTTCGCTTTGTTAAATTTCAATCCATTAAATGCTCCCTGCAATTGTTCTACTTGTGCTAAAAATATTCCCGCATCTTCCGCATTTTTAGTTTTAACCAATAGATCCAAAAACATCTTCAATCCTTCGTTATCCAAATAATCATCCTTCACTAATATACGGATCAGACTACCAATCACTTCTTCATTAGCATTCCTGGTCTCTACCCAGTCCATCACACTCTTCGCATATTCTTTATTTCCTAAAATTTTCTTCAACACCATTTTACTTCCTGTTTCATCAAGACCGTTTGTATTGATCCATTCTAAAATACCGACAACATT
>JBAXBI010000311.1:0-1961 GCA_037142055.1 Candidatus Omnitrophota bacterium
TCTTAGAAAGTCACGGTTCACGAGAAGGTCAGACCACAACATTTGACAATATCTCCTGGCCCGATACTGCAAATTTTCTTTGTGAACTTGCCGCTCAAATCCCAAACATAACCATTGACCCGAACATACGTCTTTTGCATGCCCGTTGCCTGATCGACAAGCTGTTCTCCAACGTCCAAGGTCGCTACAGCTAAATAATTCAATCCGGCCTTCCGCCCGGCATCAACAGCCGCTTTCTTGGTCGCGTCGGAGATTTCATCACTTCCAACAAAATCAGCGGCGAAAGTCTTGGGATCGATCCCCGCCTCAAAAGATTCAACAACAGAAAATTCTGCTTTATTAAAAATCTCGGATACTTTGGTCCCAATGTCTTCCGGGATATAGCTCCTATACGAAACTTTATCCGCCTTTTTCTCAACTGATCCGCCTGTCACTTTTTCGGTCATTTTTTCACTCTGCCCTGAAGCCCCATCTTCAGATTCCGACGCCTTCACTGCCTCAGACTCCGCAACCTTCTCAGTTTTCTTGCCGTCAAATTTCCTGACGCTATCTGCCTCACGAGCCACAAAAACAAATGATAAATTTGTCTCCGCTTGTTTCTTGCCGACCCCAGCACTCTGCATAAACTTATTGACCACTTCTTCAATTTGCGCCTCATTAATAGAAGCCTCGACGCCAACAGTCCAATATCCATTATCCCATTTACCATCATCAAGGGTGACAATCTCAGGAACATAGGTAAGAAGATTCTGTCGCAACTGATCGATCACATTGTTTAATATCCTTACACGCTGTGAATCCAGTTCCGCGATATACTTGTCCAATGCCTTTCTTCTCGCATCCTCAAGTGCCAATTTTTGCTGACCTGTCGTAGCCGTCCTAATGAACTTCGTTTCAACTTGCCCGAGAACTTTCACCTTCTTGTATTCGGCATGCGCCAAAGTCATGCTTGAGAGCAAAAACCCCCCGATAAGCAATAAGGTTATTTGTTTAAACATCGCGTTATGACCTCCTTGTATAGTGGTTTGTCTTCCTTGATTTTCTTCATAATCTCGGCCATCGCAAGCCCCGTCATCTCATCAAATACGGAATAATCATCAGTCGTTTTTTGCAACTTAGGGATATTTTTCACAGCCCCATACTTTATCTTCTGCTCCCAGTATGTTTTCCCCAAATCCGGATCATAAATCTTTACCGTCGTATACGCACCAAAAAGAAATGCGTCGTCACCGATTCCCGCTTTATAGAGCTCTTTTGTTAATTTGCGAAGCGTTAAATCGATACTATAACTGGCAGTCGGAATTTGAAATTCAACGGTCCGCGCATCTGAAAAAGACAATGCCATCTTCCCCCCAAGATAATCCTTGGCATACGGCAAAACAGAGACATTGAGTTTGCTGGACAATGCATCAGAAAACCTCTGCGCCAACAAACTTTCAAACGCTCCGAAATTATCCTTGTACATCGTCAACTTATCCTTCGCCTCATCTCCCAAATTGACATTCAACAACTTCATAGTCAAAACAGCCTCGTTCTTAAGGCTAATGTTGCCGAGACGATCCTTTAAAATCTTAAAAATACTGAAATCATCGGCGAAAAATAGTTTCTTGACCAAATTGATCTTATAGTTTTCATCCGGCTGGCTCTGCTGAACGTCAATATACTCAAGATAGATCGGATAAGTAGCAACCACCTTCATCCCATCAAAATCAAGAAAAGTTACGTTACACGATAAAGTCACTACAACCTTATATACATCCTCGATATTAACAACACTAATATTCTCTCTAGTTAACGCCAACGCCATGGCTAATTTAGTCTTTGAATCCTGTCCAATAAGCAAATTAAAACCCGTTATACTTGATGCGTTATTTTTGAATAACTTCTGGGCCTCCCAATCAAAAATCGATATGCCATGTTCCTTCTGATCACTAATTTTGCTGGAATACTTGAAATTAACC
>JBAXBI010000312.1:0-1960 GCA_037142055.1 Candidatus Omnitrophota bacterium
TGGCTTCCAAACTAAATGTGAAGGCACAATCAGTAATCCAATCATCATGGCAGTCCATTTGAAAGGGGAATGATTAGAACCAGCAACAATCCACCCTAAAATAATACCAATCACTCCCGAAGTCCAAAATAATGAAAGAAAACTAATCTGGACAGCAGAAAGACATCTTTGACCCAACAATATTGGCCCACCTTCTGACAAAACTGCCGTAGGATTCCCACTTAAATAATGATAAATAAGTGCTGAAAAGCTTTGATTATGGGATTCAAGTGGCAAGCCTCGTGCCATAATGGCCTCTCTCCAATCTAGAAATAAGCTCCATGTCCCAGCCCAGCCTTGACTGAACACTGGAATAAGAATTGAAATTAAAATCCCAAGAAATATTGCATATTTTTCGAATTTTAATTTCTTCTTAGAAATTCCAAATTGAATCGCCCAGGGCACTAAAAGTAAAGGAAGTGGATACAGCTTTGCAACAGCTGCAGTCGTCAAAAGAAGCCAGCGGAATGGATCCCAAAAAAAGCTATTTTTTTTCTCAAAATGTCCTAAAATTCCCCAAACACAAACTCCTAAAATAATAATATTTACTTGCCCATATTCAAAGTCAATCAAAAGAGGTCGGGCTACAAGTACAACTCCCCAAGCACTTATCCCAAAAGCAAGAAGGGTATTTTGAGATTGCCAAGGTTCACTGAATTTTTTAATAATCAGCCCTATAAAAAACACCTTAATGAGACACCAAATTGCCAACGCTAAATTCCTGGATAATAAGGCAAATGGAGATAGTAGCCACGCAAAGCCAGGGCTATATAAAAAACGATCTGGACTAACCCGATAGATTTGATCGCCCTGACCTAAAAGTACCCATTTCCAAGCCTGATAAAAAACAAAGAAATCGTTCGCACCTCTTAAGTATGCTCGAAAAATCCCCACAGAAATAAGAATCCCAACAATGAAAAGACCCGAAACTGAAAGCCATTTCCAAAAGCGAGTCATTTGACTATATCCTTAAACGCATTCTACCCAGAGAACTCGTTCCAGACGGCAAAAAAGAAAAGATAGGACTTTGATATTCTTCCTCTAACATCATGAGACACCGTTTCAGTTGAATTTCAGGCTGTGAGGGATCTGATGTGCCCATAAATCCGCCTAAAGAAGTAGAAGATTTCACTCGATGACAAGGAATTAAAATAGGTAAAGTATTTTTACGCAGCGCTTGGCCGACAGCTCGAGAAGCCATTGAATTACCCAGTTGACCTGCAACCCACCCGTAAGTACGTGTTTCTCCATGCGGAATAGATGCTATTTTATGATAAACTTCTTTTTGAAAACAGCTCCAACCTGCTTGATCGAGACGATCCCACGGAATTTGAGCGAGTGGCTCACCTGCATAAAAATAAGCGCGAATTTGATCCATCAGCTCAACAAAAGGAGAGGGTATTTCTACCTTTTGAAAATGAGCCAGTTTAGCCTCAGACCATTCAATACGACTCAAAAATCCATAGGAATTCCAACTGATCAGTATACTTCCGAAGCTAACTGGGAAATGGAGATTATTCAATTTGATTGATCCTCGCTCATTTTTAGCTTTAGGAAGTTTGGCATTCACCGTCTAGAATTTCAACAGACAAGATGCTATCTTAAGAGAAAGACATGCAAACCTGGCTTTCGCATCCAGCAATTTTGTTAAAAGAATGGATCATTGCACAAAGTGTCATTTTTGCCACTTTTCTCTGCGTAAAAATGACCCGCGCTATTTTACGACGTCTGCATCAGAATCGATACTGGAGCATACTTCAAAGTCTTGCTCAACCCCTTTCCAATTTAATTTATATTTTTGGGATGAGACTCTTCGCGGATCTCGCCCCACTCACTCAAAAATTTGAGGCCTGGCTAAACGGAGGGATCTACATCCTCTCCATCATTCTTTTTCTAGATTTTATTCAAAAGCTTGCCCTAG
>JBAXBI010000313.1:0-1958 GCA_037142055.1 Candidatus Omnitrophota bacterium
TTTCAACCTCAACCCCTTTAATCTTCTCTCCGTCTAATTCCATAATAAGACGGATCACACCGTGCATGGACGGGTGCGAGGGACCGACGTTAAGTAACATTGATCTTTTTTTAGTTGCCATTAAATTGCCCGTCTATTAATTCTTCGGCCCAATCAGCGGCTGACGCTTATTAACCGGATAATCCTTACGCAAAGGATGTCCTTGAAATTCTTCATACATCAAAATTCTCTTGAGATTAGGATGTCCTTTAAAGCGGATCCCATACATATCCCAAACTTCTCTCTCATACCAATTAGCAGACGGCCAAAGATGGCTTAGCGTATCTACTTCTGGATTTTTCTCATCCACCGCCACCTTGATACGAATTCTATCATTATGTTTAAGGGAAAAGAAATGGTAGACCACTTCAAACCGATATTCTTTCTGGATTCTGCCACCTGCAAAGAATAAATAATCTACAGCTGTTAAATCCATTAAGAAATTAAACTCTAGCCCTTCGGTTACTTTTAAAAATTTAGCTACTGAAAGTAGGGCGCTGGGACGAATCACCAGCGTCTCATCACCTCTAAAGGCATGCGATTCTATAATTTCTTTTGAAAACTGCTCTTGAAGTTTTTGTAAAGGTGTCATTTTTTAAGATTCTATATGTTTAATATGCCCCTCGATAGAATACCCTTCCGACATTTCTGCGGGTCGACCTTTTTTTGTTTGTGGATCATAAAGGGTCCTGGATTGTTCTCCCTTTTGAATCTTTGCCTGAAGCTTAATTAAACCATCAATAACATTTTCAGGACGTGGTGGGCAACCAGGAATATAAATATCAACTGGGATAATGGTGTCGATCCCCATGACCGTCGCATAATTATCGTAAAAACCACCTGTGCACGTACAGACACCGAAGGCAACCACCCATTTGGGTTCGCACATCTGATCATAAACTTTCTTTAAGACTGGAGCCATTTTATGGTTAATGGTTCCAACAACAAAAAGCACATCAGACTGTCTAGGAGAAAATCGAGGGAAGCCAGCACCAAAACGATCGATATCATAATGACCTGAGGCGGTTGACATATACTCCATTCCGCAGCAGGCAGTGACAAAAGGATATTGGAAGATGGAAAATTTCCTCGCCCACCTTAAAGCTTCGTTTAACTTGCCGGTAAAGAATCCGTTCGGAGAGTTCATAAAAGACATTTTTCTATTCCCACTCTAGTGCCCGTTTTTTCCAGACGTACACAAAACCCAAAACGACAAACCCCATAAAAACACCCATCTCAACCAAACCAAAAACGCCTAATTTTCTAAATAGGACAGCCCAAGGAAACAAAAACACCAGTTCAACGTCGAAAATGATAAATAACATCGCTACAATATAAAAATGTGCAGGAATTTGACCGTCTGGCAAAGATAAAGGCTCCATGCCACATTCAAAAGTCTGTGATTTCACATCACTTGGCGCCTTTGGACTAAGAAACTTTGGAATAATCAACAGCAGCCACGCTAAGGCTAGCGCAGATAAAAAGGCAAATATGATTGCAAGGTATTCTATCATTTTATTTATAGATGAATCGGTAAAGTGCTGCAGATAATTTAAATGACTACCCTAGAATAGTCAAGAAGTTACTCCCTTTTAACCATTCATTACAAATTCTCTAAAATCATATCTACGTTTACATAATTCTTAAATAATCTATGCGCCTCACGAATCTTATCCTTATCCGTTTTTTGAATTTTGCAGGTCAAGTTTTCAACGGCAGCTGCGATCGTATAGGTATCTTCCTCTGAATAAAGCACAGGGATACGGCTATCTTTTAGAAGACCCGCTATTTTAGGTCCTGGAGTCAATCCACCGGTTAAAATAAGTCCTGCAACTTTGACGCTGCGACCTTCCTTTAGAAGATAGGAAGAAACTGCCACCAAAATATTATCCACCCTATCCCCGGAAGTAATCACCAAT
>JBAXBI010000314.1:0-1938 GCA_037142055.1 Candidatus Omnitrophota bacterium
TAGTATAATTTTTATTGAGAAATGTCCTAACAACGTCTGGCGTTCTAGCACGATGAGTTTTCTGTGTCACAAATCGCTTGAAGTTATCTGGAATTCCTACATCAAGAGGGATATGTTCTTTTAAGAACCACAAGGTTAACTCGTCGTTAGTACCATAAGGCTGGCCATAATTAGGCGTTTGTCTGAGGATGGCAACAGGAGCGGCCACTGGTGGAGCTGCTGCCGGCCTGAAAGCAGGAACAACAGCAGGTACTAGAACAGAAAGACGGGCAGCGGCTGGTTTGGTCCAGTTAAGCCATATCCCATTAATCACCGTGATCGCCATCAACAATGTCGCTGCGAACGTACTCTTTAAAACTGCCTTCTTCCAAAGGAATTTCACCAAGTACCCTGCGGCAATTAAGATATTCGCTGCAAGAATAATGCCTAAAAAAGCCTCCAAGCCACTGATCGGACGAATCCAAACGATAAACTGTAAGGCCACGGCAACAGCAACGCTTGAAACCAATCCCCCTAAAAGAATTTTCTTGAGTGAATGCTTCCAGACACCAACGGAAGTATACACAACTGCAACAACAGCCAACGCTAGAAGTATTGACACCAACACCAATTGAACTGTGCTATTAATCTGGAAGGTTTGTAAAATCTGCCACGGAATGACTTGAGCCTTAGATATTTCCTGCACATGTGCAGGAGCTGCCAGGAGGCTTAACGTCGTTCCTAGTAACCCTAAACTAACCACGGTTGGCACGCTAACACTTCCTCTTATTCGTGGCGTACTGACTGAACTTCTATCTTTTGCAACCGCTTCTCTTACAGGAACCGTCTGGTTCTTTGAATGATCAAAATGAATAACCAACAAACTTAAATCATCAAACTCTTTGAATTTTCCACAATCGAATAATCCTTGATTGTTCTCTAGTACTTTGCTTGCTATAGCTGCAGCATCTTGCAATTGACGCAACATTGCTTCATGAAAGAGGTGATTATTCATAATAAACACATCATGCTCTTTACCTGGCCAAATATTAAAAGCTCCATCAGACATGATCTCAAGGGCTGCAACATCAGATATTGGGAATTCTTTTATCTCACATGTATCAAAATCGATTCCTGGATAAGTCTTTTTAAGTTTCTTGCCTCCCCAAAAACGAGAGTGAGGTAAGCCAGGCACGATCATTCGCTGTCCTTTGATCTTCACATTGATCAAATATTGATACCAAGGCAGTCTTTGTCTTTTAAAATAATTGTCACTGCCTTCACTTTCTACGCTAGAACTTTCTAATCTTTTTACTTCCCCAGTGTTATGGATATCATGCGCTAAGGTCCATTGCCCTTGTCCTTGGGTCGATAAAACAGCAACCGCTGCATCCCCTGCATGAGCCTGATAGACCTTCTTTTCTGTAATCATAACGACAGCCACCACAGCAGAAGATTTTCTCTGCCGAACACTTCGGGCAGATAGTTTTAAGTACCTCTCAAATACCGCACGGTCAAATTGACTGGAATTGACTCCTCGGCCTTTAATCACATCTATCAGCCGTCTGCGGGAAGCCTTCTGTAATAAGCGCCCTGCGTCTTTCACTAACTGATGGGCCGTTGTGTTTTGTCTATACCCATCAGCAACAAGGCCTAAAGCGATTGTTTGACCATTGCTCTTTTGAGCACAAACAAAACACATGGCATCCTGAGCTTTTTTAGTCACCTGCGATATGATTCCACCTACTTCCTTGGTCCAACCTATGCTGGTAAAATAACTCATCTTCGCGTCTACATTGCCTATCTTAAAATTCTCTATTCCTTGCTTGTAATACTTATCTTCAGGAACATTTTCATCAAACTTATAATCTTGCGCCATTTTAATCTTCCATCCGCCCCCAACAGGTAGGTGAAGAACTACCACCTTCAGCAACTGCCTAAGTACATAAAGGGCAATAA
>JBAXBI010000315.1:0-1938 GCA_037142055.1 Candidatus Omnitrophota bacterium
GAATTGGTCGGCGGTTGCGTATCTACCCATTGCAGGACGCAAGATTATAGCTATCGTTGAAACCAAAGAAGAACCTCAAGGGAAAGTTAGAGCTGTTGTGCTTCTCTTGCGTGAATTGAAAGTTGATAAGAACAATCGACGGATAGAATCGGTAGGTGTTTTTAGTCGGAGATTTGATATTATTGATGAAGGGAAGCTTAAGGATATTAAAGCCACCCTTCTCGCCAATGATGCTGCTCTTGGGTGCTCTGTTTTACAAAACAACCGTTACCGTTTAGATTTAAGGACTTCTGATTCCTTAGAAGGTGTCGCTGTAGGAGCGGATTTAAAGAACTTGGCGCTTACTCATGGTGAGGCGTTAACGTATTTATTCCTTAACCTGCCCGAGAGAGAAAGACTTTTGCCGGATTCTTCCCAACCAGATATCAAGTTAATCTTGCCAGGAGATGGTGTAGGAGACCCTAGACTTAAATTAGATCATAGGCCTACAGTCAGCGGCTTTGTGGCTAACCCTGAGAGTCATCCAGATTGGTACGGCATATTCACTAGAAATTGTTTTGTGCAGGCGTTAGAACGATTGTTAGACTGCAGAGAAAGAATGTCCTCTGAAATTCAAGAATTCATAAGCAGTTTAAAGAAGGAGCAAGATCAATATATAGATAGCTTTCCAAATTTTAACGCGCCATTGATTCGCGCGGATGTGGCTTGGAGGGCTTGGGATGCTTTCGCAAGCAAATATGGTTCGAAGGTCAGTAAATGTGCCCAGACGATTTTTGTCCGGCTTGAAACAGCCAAGGATGGAATTTTCTATTACCATATTGTCCCTGAGACGACAAAAATGACCTTAGCGGATATTCATTCTAAAGGCATGAAACATAAGAAAATAAGTTTTCTGGGGGCTGAATTTTTGCCAGTTAGTAACAGCACATTAAAACAAGATGAAAATTTACCAAAACTCATCGTTGTTGATGGAGATGGTACTTTGTGGGGTGGAGTGGCCGGTGAGGTTGGCATTAATGGAATAGAAGTGGGAGATTATAAGGAAGGCAAGCCCTACCATGATTTCCAAAAGAAACTTTTAAGTCTGCATCAACAAGGCGTTTTGTTAGCGATCAATTCTAAGAATTATCCTTCTATTGTTGAGGAGATTCTAAAAGATCATCCACGAATGGTATTGCGTAGAGAGCATTTTGTTGCGGTGGAAGCTAATTGGAAGGATAAAGCAGAGAACATTAAAACAATCATTAAGAAGTCCGTCCGCCCCATTGCACTTCATCAGGTTGTCTTCTTAGATGATAATCCTCGCGAACGTGCGTTAGTAAAGGCGCTCTTGCCCGATGTTAATGTTCCCGACCTGCCGCAAGACGCAAAAAGTTATGTTGGTGTTTTAGATTGTTTTAAATTGAGTAAATCCCAAGCTACTGAAAATCCAATAACATTGGCTGAATTTTATAAAGACGCTCAAATGAAGGCAGACATTGGTATTAATGAAGAATCTAGTATTCATAGAGTTGCATCTCTTACTCAAAAAACCAATCAATTTAATATGACAGGGCTTCGTTTAAGCGAAGAACAAGTAACTTCATATATGAGAGATCAAAATAGTCGTGTTTATAGTCTGCATTTAAAGGATCGTTATGCTAATGATGGGCTAGTGGGTATTGCGATTGTTAAAAGGGAGATGCAAGAATCAAATACTTGGGAAATTATTTCCCTGTGTTTAAGCTGTCGTAGTATTGGCCGAAATATTGAGCAGGCCTTCTTGACCTTTGTAGTTAATGATCTTCATCGATACGCAGGGGTATGTGAACTGGTAGGAAAGTTTGTACCCATTCAAGGAACGGTCGGGGGAATGGAGAAACCATTTTTACGAAATCAAAAAGCAAAAGACTTATACCCTCAGGCAGGGTTTAAATTGATGAATGAGACAACAAGGGG
>JBAXBI010000316.1:0-1935 GCA_037142055.1 Candidatus Omnitrophota bacterium
ACGATCGTAAAATAACGCGGTTTTTGATCGTCAGATAAGATTGACTCATAGCGAATAATAAAATTAACTAATCCTGATTTAATCAAGTCCCCATTGATAGATTGAACTTCCCCCATATTCACCTTACGCCCATACACTAAAGAAAGAATTTCTTCTAGATTTCTATACTGATTTCTAGTTAAATAATCCATTACTGCATCCCGAACAATCTCTAATTTAAATAGGTCTTTATAGTCTACGCCTACATGAGAGACCACATCGAAGCTATTCATTCCTTCAACTTTAAACGACGCTGTTTTCCCTCGGTACAATTCTATTCTCTGAGCATATACACGAATCGCTTCAGTTACTCGAGGATTAAAAGATGGCAAGGAAATAATCAATCTACATGAATCTTTAATCTGTTTTACCGAGAAGTCTTCTGCTGCAATCCTCTTGATAAAGTCTTCATCTAATAATATCATATTAAAGAATTCCCGCACGACCCCTACCGAAATACCTTCAGATAAAATTACTTTAGCTAATTCATACTGACGTTGACGGATTTTACTCAAATTATTTGTTAAAGAAGATTCTCTGCGGGCTTCTGCAGGACTTACCTGTGTAGCCTCTGCGTTGGATGAGGCAACCTGGGGAGGGGCACGATGTTCTCTTCGCTTTAGCATCAACTCAACTGCACGCTCTGGGGCAACCATCGCCATAGTAAAATTATTTGGAGTATTTAGAATCAGATACGCCAAACTTTCTCCGTGGGTCATGGCAATATCGCGTAAATGGGCCTGATCTTGACTGCCGTAAGGCACCAGCATAATCTCAACGTCACTTGGATGCTGAAGTTTAAACTCAGCAATATCATTTAAAACTCTTGCGGCATTTCTACGACGAATATGTTCTTTTAAGGCAGGAAGAAGCCGCTTAGGGATCCTCACAACAACACTTAACATAGACTTCTGCTCAATGCGACATTCTTTAGGATTGTGTTCGACAACAAATGGCTGATATAAGAAAGACACTTGATCCGCTTGAGGACTTTCAATGATACTCGCTGCAATATCAACTGGTTTTAAAGATGGGATATATTCCTCCACCTTATTTTTGGCCCTTAACAGTTCCATCTCAAAGGGAAAGACTCTTACCATTGTGCTTAAATAATGTTCTGCGCTTAACTGGGCAATATCTTTTCCAGACGGAAGATTTCTACTTTGTCCAGGCATTGGAGGAGGTAAATCAGATGCATAGAAAACTTCATCCATACTTTTATATAATTTAAAACCTGATCGTCTAAGATATTGTGACTTCTCAACAACCAGTTCATCTCTAAAGACCATATGATCTAAACTCGAAAGAGCCAGCACGTAAGCTTCCTTGCCCTGCTCAACACAAACAACCGTATGAGCACAAAAATGTATCTGACCGGCGATATTTAGTTCTGGAATTGATCCATTTAAAACTGTCACACCTGTCAAAGGAAAATTAAGCCGTTGAAATTCATAAATAATAAACGACGCAAGCCATGAGCAATCGACAAACCTTTCTCTAATTACATCGGTAATGGTTACCTCTTTATATTCTGGATTCTCTGCGGCTAAACGCCAATACGCACGGTTGCCGTATTTCTCGACTGGAAACATTCCCCTTACTCCTTTGGCAATCTCCTGCAGACGGACAAAAAGCGCACTTGAGGCTTGTGTAGCCGCCCCTTGAGGTGTCTCAACAGATTCTGGAGATACTGCTTTAGCTTGCAAGTCAACAACCTCTCCATCTTCTTTACCGACGAAACGATGCTTCCCCTAAACTGTCGTTGCGATTGCAGCAGCAGGCTTGTGCATATCCAGCATCCAAGCCATCGGCCTCTGTTCGCCCTGCTTTCCTACCCGATTTCAAACTGACAATATATCTAACTCCAGTCCCTTAGATTCTGCCAAGGCAACAAGT
>JBAXBI010000317.1:0-1921 GCA_037142055.1 Candidatus Omnitrophota bacterium
ACAAAACGTGCAATACTTTGACCTCTTTTAGGAAACTCTATTCGATACGGATAACCTTTGCTAAGATCAGCTTTTAAGCCCTCAAAAAGAACTAAACGAGAGAGTATTTCATTAAACGTTGGTTCTCTAAGAACTTTTCTTTTGCCAGGGTTAAGAACACCAGCACCTTTTAAGGATGGAACATCTTTTAATGCCCATTCTAATCCATTAATCAATGATGGATAGATCTTCCCATTCCATGAACCATTATTCAATTTATTTAATTCATTAGCCTTAGGTCCAACAAATGGACTATTCTTATCATAACTAGCACTCATGGCTTGATCTGATAATAAGGCTCTTACATCAGGTCCTAAAAGTTCATACTCGTAGACCTTACTATCTTTAAATGGTCGTTTGACAGGGGAAGGAAGATTTTGAGAATCTAGTCCTAAGATACGCCATTCTTCCATTAATTGATCAGAAGATAACCTAAGAAATCCAACTGGATCGGTTGAATCACTAACTGCGATTCCTCCCTCTTTACCCTTCTTGATACGATGGGTCATTATATCCTCAGCAACTCGCATACGGCCAATAGTGACAGCCTTTTTGTTAGAATCCAACGCGGCTTCAAGCATGTTTATTCCATCTTCATAACTGGTCGTTCCCAGTATAGATGCAAGCACCAAAGGCAACGACCTTTCGTTCTTTAGCTGATTTATAACCCTAGTCCAAGAATCACCGGAAAAACAGGACCTTGCCAACACTGTCAGCTCATCAAGATTTCCCCGCTGCTGCAAGGCTTTTGCAAACACATCTGATGAAATGCTCCCTTGACCACCAATAACAACCGTATGTGCTGAGCCATGAGAATATGTCCATAAAAATGTCTTAGAACCTCGGCTTGCTACAATTGCGTCCTGCAATTCTGTTCCCTGAGGAGCCTTGACAAGTTTAATCTGACTATCAGAAATCCCGATAACATCTTTCAAGAAATGCTGAATCTTTAACAAACCTTCTGCATGATCTTCTATTCCATCGGTTACAAGAATAACCTTAGTGTTTTTATCCAAGAATCTATAATTTTCATACTGTCGGCTAATTTTATCGATGAAACCAACCATTCCTTCAATATTCTTATCGCTTAAAGGCTGACTGTAACGTTCAATTTCATACGTAACTGCACGAGCCAGAGAAAATTGATTCGATTCATTACGTCGCTTAGCCACTTTTATGAATTCTAAGTTTCGATACACTTTCCATATTGCAATAGGAGAAATAACCCCGGCTTCAATTTCCTGCCGACGACTAGAAATCATCGTAAAGAATCCATTTTCTAAGCCACTAAAAGCAGGAGCAACATTATACAAAGACTCTAAAACTCCCCCATTCCTACGCCAATCATCATCTGACATCATTGATACAAAATCCAAAATGAGCGGTTTTATATCTTTATTTCTTTTCCAACCCAAGATTATCCATTGAATTTCATGAATAATAGCATCTCGCTTATCAAGATCTGTCTCACTTTTAAGCGCGGATAATTTTGAACGCAAAAGCACCTTTTGTTCAGATTCCTTAGCTTGAACACTCACAGGCAAAGTCAATAACCCTGCCGTAATAGCTACAGCCTGTTTTAGAAATTCTCTACGGGATACGACCATGGCTTTATTTTTTTCCATTTGAGGTACTCTTTTAAAATTAGCCATAACTAGAACCATTTTCTGAACATTCATAGCCTTATCAAAATCTTTTGGCAATTCAGTATTTATAGTCATTGCAAAATTGCTTAAATGGGTTGCTGTAAAACCACCAGAGAAATATTTTCTTGAGATTAATTGATTAGTCAGGGTATCAGGTTCTTCTTTGATGTAGTTATAGACGCCCTTCTTGAAGGCTTGAAGGTAGCGTTGGTAGATGGATTCAACGTCGCTATTCC
>JBAXBI010000318.1:0-1908 GCA_037142055.1 Candidatus Omnitrophota bacterium
GCTTAAATTCAAATAGTATCGATTATATTAATGCGAGTGCAAGTTCAACCCCAGCTGATGACATAGCTGAAACACATGCTATAAAAAAGGTTTTTGAGACAAAAGCCCATTTTATTCCTGTCTCCTCTACAAAATCCATGATAGGCCATAGCATCGGAGCTGCTGGTGCCATTGAGGCTGTTGCTTGTGCATTGGCAATCCAAAATCAATTTGTTCCAGCTTTTATCAATTATAAAGAAAAGGATCCTCTTTGTGATCTAAACTATGTATCAAATCAAGGACGAGAAATTAAAATAAACAATGTATTATCAAATTCTTTTGGATTAAACAATTCTATTACTTGTTTAGTCTTTTCTAAATTAGAATAAATATTCTTTTAAAGACTATTGGAAACCCTAATTCTTCGATAAAAATCTAAATATTCCCAATTCTTCTTTCCCATGTCAGATTTATCCCCTATCATGACTCCATGCGTAAAAAAGGACTTACATTAAAGATATTTCTATTTCTAATACTTAATGACATTTTAGAAACAGGCTTACATATGTGCTTCAAAAAGGCCGCCAGTGCTCAGGAAAGCTTTAATATAAGCCAGCCTTCCCAAATCTTCACATTTATTGGAAATATCTTAAGTTCCCCCTTTTTATGGCTGGGATTATTAACAGTAATAATTATATTTACTAACTGGTCAACAATTCTATCTAAGATTGATTTAAGTATCGCGACTCCCATTGCCAGCTTTTCTTATGTGCTAGTTGCAATCGCCGCTATGATTTTTTTACATGAACATATAAGTATGCAGCGATGGATAGGAATTATCTTTATTTTAGCCGGAGTTAGTTTGGTTTCTGTAAGCTCATCACCTAATAAAACTTAAAATTATGAACAAACAAATATCTTTTATTATATTCCTTATTGTTTTAACCAGCATTTGTGACACGGTTAATCAACTTTGTCTGAAGTCTTCTATCAACTCTATCAACATGCATGTTAAAAACGTCAAAGAAGCATTTCTCTTGGTCTGGCGAATAGCTTTTATGCCTTTAGCCTGGGTGTCTCTTTTCTTTAGTGGGCTATCTCTTACAATATGGCTTTATGTGCTTTCAAAGGCACAACTAAGCTTTGCCTACGCGATCGATAGTATGCACTTTGTTTTTATTGCTATTGCCAGCAGCCTAATCCTCAAAGAAAAAGTAGGTCTCAAACGCTGGATCGGCACTCTTCTTATCATGCTAGGAATTGTTCTGGTAAGTTTAAGCGGATTGTCTACTTAGAATCAGATTTGCTCATCTGTTTAAAAACAGGATCAAAATTCTCTGGCTTAAGCAGATTACTGACTGGAACAAGAAGAAAATTTAATAATTTATTGCGGTGTTTGATATACAAATAATATCTAATAAAGTTAAATCCTAGTCTTCTCTTAGGCTCATAGGAAGTTTGCCCCATTTCATATCTCTTAATCCCATGATCGATACACCATTTAAGAAGATCACGGAATCGGATAAAATACAGATAGTAGTCATTAGAAACCGTGTAATCAAATCCTAAATAATAATCAATAAAATAATCCCCTGAGACTAAACATAAGGCGAATGTCACCAACTTACCATCAACCCTCCATAAAAAATACTTAACTTGCCCAGGCATATTCATAGATATTTTTCTAAAGAACTCTTTCGTTAATTTCTCAAACCCCAGCTCATGATTATTATATGTCTGAAGATAAAGCTCGTAGACTTGTGATAGAGTTTCTTCATTCAATGTATCCGTAATCTCTAAATCAAACTTAACCTTAGCGTCTACTTTCTTAAAATTTCTTTTAAGACCTTCCCTTGTGGAAGAACTTAAGGTTTTTAGATATTCCTCGAAACTCTTAAAACGAATATCTAATTCAGTATTAGGAAGGCT
>JBAXBI010000319.1:0-1894 GCA_037142055.1 Candidatus Omnitrophota bacterium
AAAGCCTCAGAAGAGAAACCTCCAAAAACAACGGTATGTACAGCCCCAATACGACTGCAAGCGAGCATGGCAAAAATAGCCTCAGGAATCATAGGTAGATAAATAGCAACCCTATCCCCTTTCTTAACTCCTAAATCTTTTATGGCATTAGCCATTTTATTAACATGCTCATAAACATCCTGATAACTTAAAACTCTGACATTGCCGTTTTCACCTTCCCAATAAATAGCAACCTTATTCCCTTGATGGGCTTTAATATGCCGATCTAAACAGTTGTAGCTGGCGTTAAGCTTGCCCCCTAAAAACCATTTGGCAAAAGGCTTGTTCCATTCTAAAACCTTGTTCCAGGGTTTATACCAATGCAACCGACGGGCACACTCTTCCCAAAATTTTAAAGGATCTTCTTTCGCCTGTTGATAAATGGAAGGATCTTTAACATTCGCCTGTATTTTAAATATTTGGGGAGGATCAAAGCTGCGGGACTCATGCCATAAATCATCGACTTCGGTCCTCTGTTTATTAAATGAATCCATTAACCATTTCCTATCGCTTGATGTATGACATCACGTCTTTAAATTTAGGATGATCAGCAGTTTTAATAAGGTCGCAGATAATCGCTTCTCCAACGGTTACAACGATATTCTCCTGACGCATCCTAGCTAGAGTCCTATCACAATTCAACTGACTCCTAGAAGAAATGCCATCTGCAATTGCGAAAACTTCAAATCCGTGGGAGACTAAATCTCTGGCTGTTTGATACACACACACATGAGCTTCAATACCCACAATAACCACTTGCCGACGATTGGTTAAACGCAACTGATTAACAAACTCCTCACTCCCCCAACAGCTAAAACTTCTTTTAGCAATGGGTTTAACAATGGGGAACAACAAATCATGAATTTGTGGAACCGTGGGGCCAATTTTATCGGGGGCTTGTTCTGTCCAAAGGATAGGAACTTGTAAGACTTGAAAAGCTTTAATAAACCGTTCAATATTGTGATACAAAACATCGTGATCATGCATAAGGTTAGCAAGTTTACTTTGAACATCTATAACCAGCAAGACACTATTTTCAATTTCAATCATCTTAAGTCTCCATAAACATTTATCTTCTTATTTAAGCTCAATCCCAACAGGGCAATGGTCCGAGCCCATCACATCTTTTAGAATAAAAGCTTTCTTTAATCGTGATAGTAAATCCTGGGTGACAAAGAAATAGTCAATCCTCCAGCCTACGTCTCGTGCTCGTGCTCCAGTGAAATAATCCCACCATGAATAATGACCGCCCTCTTTGACAAAATGCCTAAAGGTATCCACGTAGCCATGCTCAATAAACTTAGTCACCCAAGCTCTCTCTTCAGGCAGGAACCCAGTATTCTTCACATTTTCTTTAGGACGGGCCAAATCAATTTCCGTATGTGCCGTGTTAACATCGCCACAGATAATCAACGACCTTCCTTTTTTGCGAAAACTTTCCGCCTTCTTTAAGAAAGTATCATAAAATTCCATTTTAAAAGGAACCCTCTTGTTACCCGCACCACCGTTGGGATAATAAATATTAAAAAAAACAAATTCACCATAATCAGCAATAAGAGTCCTGCCTTCGCTATCAAACTCCTTGATACCCAATCCTTCAACGACAGAGAGAGGCTCGCTTTTTGTATAAATAGCCACCCCGCTGTAGCCTTTTTTCTCAGCGGAGGACCAAAAAGATTTATACCCTAGGGGTTTTAGAATTGTATCGGTTAACTGATCTGGATGGGCCTTGGTCTCTTGTAAGCCTAAGATATCTGGAGATTCTTTTGCAACCCAATCAAAGAAGCCCTTCTTCTCAATGGCACGGATACCATTGACATTAAAGGACAACAACTTCATTTTTTTATCTCCGCAG
>JBAXBI010000320.1:0-1894 GCA_037142055.1 Candidatus Omnitrophota bacterium
AACCATCACATAAATCGTGTGCCCTAAATTTAATACGATCAAGCTAATGAGGGCGTTTTGTAATAATAGACGAAGTTTACCCTTCGTTTTGTTCTTGATAGCCTCCCGTAAGGCTAAAAGGCCAGTTAGGGAGAAAATGAGAAAAACAGGATAAATGAAAAATATGTGTCTCCAGCTATTATAAATTTTTCCTGGTGTTAGAAATAATGGGATGAAGAAACATAAGATAAATAAGAAAGTGTTTCTTTTTTGAATAAAAGAATCATTTTTAATGATCAGTTTGACAGCAGTTAGAATTCCTAAAAAGAAACAAAAACAATAAGTAAGCGGTGTTGTTATAAGAATGTATACCGGAGCATAATGCCATGGGAGATTAAATCCCAGGGTTAGTTTCCCTAAGTATAAGACATAATAAGGAAAATTCGTGTTAAGAGTCTCTTGCAGGACATTTTTAAAATTTAGTATTGGATGAGACCACAGTAATGGCCAGCCGAGAATAATAATGATTGGCAATAGACCAAAATAGAGGAGGTTCTGTTTAATAAATTCGATTTTTTCTTTATTGGATGTAATTCTAATAAAATCAACAACACAACAGAGGAATGTAAAAAGGGGGATAAGGACTCCGATGAGTCTTGTATCTATTAAGAGGGCACAGGATATTGCGTGAAAGGTGGCATTCAAAAGAGTTTTTTTATCGAGCCATCGAAGAAGCGTGTATATGCTAAGGGTGTAAAATGAGAGAAAGGGGATATCAAAGGTGTCATAAAATGAATTGGCAAAAATTCTTGGGCTAAGGACAAGAAAAAGGCATCCTAAAAGTGCAATTTTCCAATTTTTAAAATGAAGATTACACAGTAAATAAAAGAAATAAATCCCAAGAAAGAAGAATAGAAAGCAGACAAGGTGCCGCATGAATAAAATATCTCTTAAGAGGGTTAATCCTAACGAATTCTTAACTACGCCAAGGAATACTTCAACAATAGGGCCATGCAGTGAATCCATATGGTAAACGGAAGGTAAAGGGGTTTTGGATATAGAGCCATTGTAAAGGACATTTAAGATGTAGACTCGCCATTTATGCCCTAGATTTTGATTATTATATTCATCCCAATGAACGCCATAGTCTTTAAAAACCAAGAGACCTGTTAGTAGAAGAATGCAGAAGAAGATGGCAATGGATACGCGTTTGATTTGAAATTCTTTCATTTTGTTCAAGATAGAAGATATTGGAGGTGTTGTCAAATATTTAAAGGAAACCTTTTAAAACATTGGTCTAGACAACTTATAAGACCTTAGTATAATGACACGCATGTCTAATCCATTTGGTTTATCAAAAGTAAAAAATATCATTGCCGTCTCTTCCTGTAAAGGTGGAGTTGGTAAATCTACTGTAGCCGCAGGTGTGGCGA
This sequence comes from Candidatus Omnitrophota bacterium, assembly GCA_037142055.1. GTDB lineage: Bacteria > Omnitrophota > Gorgyraeia > Zapsychrales > Fredricksoniimonadaceae > JACQCF01. The sequence continues at coordinate 1,413 of JBAXBI010000320.1, forward strand.
AGGCTTTATTAAGGCAGGGAATGAAGGTGGGGCTTTTAGATGCAGATCTTCATGGGCCATCTATTCCTACGCTTTTTAATTTACCCTCAGTTGATATCCGCCTTAATGAATTTAAAATGGCTGTTCCTGCCGAAGTCGAAGGCCTGAAGTTGATGTCTTTTGGTTTTCTTTTAGGCGATGCTCCGGCTGTCATGCGTGGGCCTATCGTAGCTAATTATATCCAACAATTGTTATTTCAGACCGACTGGGGTGAACTTGATTATCTAATTATTGATATGCCCCCCGGAACAGGCGACATTCAACTGACTATTACTCAATCCATCCGTTTGACGGGTGCTGTGATTGTAACAACTCGTCAGACCTTATCCTTGGTGGATGTGGCTCGTGGAATCTTGATGTTTGAAAAGGTCAAGGTGCCGATTTTAGGGATTGTTGAGAATATGGCTTTCTTTATCTGTGATGCTTGTGAAAAGAAACATTAT
>JBAXBI010000321.1:0-1890 GCA_037142055.1 Candidatus Omnitrophota bacterium
GCGGCTATTATTACAAATAAGGCTACTGAACCAACAATAATTTTCTTTTTTTTCATAAGTTTTTAAAATTAATTTTTTTAATTCCTTACTATTATAGCGACAAGCCACTTTCTTGTCAAAAATGAAAGGATATTTTAAGACTATCCCAGGAGTGGAAAAACGTTTGTGGGTTATGGCTGACGAGTTTCAAGCGGCCGTAAAGACAGAAAAGCCTGAATTTGTAGAGGTTATCCCTAAGGTTTTAAAGATTGCTGAAGATAATCGCTGGTTTAAGTTTGCCAATATGACGGTGGATTCAGCCTCCGAGGCTGTAGGCGTTGTCTTGCAAGGGGCGTTGATGAATGAGTTGGATATTATCAGTCCTGAATTTTCTGATTTTGCAACAACCATGGAAACCCAAGGTCGAATGATCGATGCTAAAAGTAGAAAATCTCTTACTAACTGGGATATGGCTTTAAAGTCTAAGGGAACTTTAGAGGCTAATATTTTAGAAGGCCATATATTGATTGAACAAGTAGGACTTATTCAGCATCCTTATGATGTCATTACCAATACGGATCCGCGTATTCAAATCCGTCAGGGAAATGCTTTTAATTTAAAAGAAGCTCTTGCTAAAGAACTAGCTCAAGGCGTAAAAATTAAGATGTTACGCATTATGAATGTTTTAATTTATTTCTCCAGAGAGATGGAAGAGAAGTTTTTTGCTCAGCTCGATGAAGTGATGGATGAAGGCGGGGTAGTGATTACCGGTATGGCTTCTCCAAACGGAGATGATTTTATTTATTTAATCTATCAAAAGATCAATGGTCATGTACAGCCGGTTGAGGCGATGTTCTCACCGACGCTGGATGTACGGCCGCTGTGGCCAATATTTGATCGAAAGGGTCGAAATACTGAGAGTGAAGTCGCGTTCTTTAAAGCTTTGCATGAAGATTTAGGCAAGCGTTCCAAGCGCGAAATCTTAAGACGTTTGCATCGGGGAATTTTGCGTAAGGAAGACCTGCAGGAGCTTTTAGATGAGAAGATGGAAGACTTACGAGCTATTGCCAATAGCCGTTGCAATACTGATGCGCCTGCTCAAGAACGCGCCCGTCAGTTGAGAATTGCCATTTTTGAATATATGCAGTCTGTCCCACCGTATGAATCGATCAGTGGTGATTTAGATCCAGTCTATGGTCCAGCGCAGATCTTAGCAGGTTGGGGTGGAACATGTATTTCAAAGGCACTTTTATCAGGCATACTATTAGAGTTGGCTGGTTACAAAGTTGAGTATCAGGGTATTTTGTTTGATTGGGAAGACCAGAGACGATTGAATAATGGACGAGAGTTCTTTATGACAGATAGAATTCTTCGTAAATATGGATTTGAAGATTTAGCTCCATTGATGGAAAAGCTAAAGAGGATGAAGAAGCCATATATTCATTTCTTTGTTAACTTTTTACTCAATGATGAAGATTCAGCCCGTTGGGTTATTTTTGATGCCACGTGGGATTCCTCCATTGTTCATGAAGCAATCGGTGATGCCAGCGTCCAAGATAAAGTTTTTACTCATGAAACAGTTTCTATAGCAAGTGATAGTCCTCAAGGAACCAGCACAGGTATAGGAAGCATTGAATTTGGATTTACTAGACGTTGGAATGGGATGGATCATCTACCTATTGCTGTTAAACCTTTGGAGGCTTGTGGAAGTTTTCCTTTTGGTGAGCTAACAATTCAAGTAGAAGTAGGCAAACATTTAACAACAGATGCGCTAAAGCATATGAGCCGTACGTTACGTAAGATGGAGGCTCATTATTTTAATGCTCCTGAGGATGCAGAAGACAATCGCGTATTATTAAAGAAGCTCTCAGACCTTTTCCGCTGGATGCGTGGAGGCACTATGGCAGAACG
>JBAXBI010000322.1:0-1876 GCA_037142055.1 Candidatus Omnitrophota bacterium
GTACAATTGTTAAGAAACTTATTAGAAGGAAGTGGGCAAAATTAGACGATAATAATCGGCTAGAGCTGAGAGTTTATTTAAATGAAACGAAAGCGGATATGTCGATAATTTTTGGTGAAGAATTTATAAAGATTTTTCCTATTTTGTTGCACCCTATTTCGTATAATTGTAAAGCAGATGGGGTAAGTTCACATAAGGAATCATCAAGCGTTAAAATTCAGGTGTAACTTTTTCTAGGTTCGTGCGTTTAAAGGTTAGAGAGAGACAAACCTGCCTGAGGCAGGTAGGCAGAGGGAAGACGGTATGGAAGAGAAGAATAATGAATGATGAAGAACTAATACAAAGGTTCTATCAACAAGATGCGGAGGCGCTCAACGTGATTTTCAAGCGTCATAAGGATAGTTTGTTTAATTTTGCCTTCAGGCTTATTGGCAACCGAGCTGATGCGGAAGATGCGGTAAGCCATTCGTTTATGATGGTCTGCGAAAAGCGGTATGCATCTAAGCCGGGAGCTAGTTTTAAAACATGGCTTTTTACGATCGCCCGCAATTTTTGCCTTTCTAAACTACGCACACGTAACAGATTTTCTTCCCTTTGGTCAACTAGGGGAGATTCAGAAGAAGAAAAATCCGTTGATATTGTTGATCCTAGGGCGTTAGCTCGCGATCAATTAGACCAAAAGGATATGCAGGCTATTATTCAAAAGGCAGTTAATAGCTTACCTAAGGAGCAAAAGGAAGCTTTGCTTTTAAGAGAGTACCATGACTTTAGTTATGAAGAGATATCCCAGGTTTTAGAATGTTCATTGGACAAGGTTAAGGTGTTAATTTTTAGAGCTCGTAACCACCTCAAAGATAGGCTTCCACCTGTGGTGTTAGAGGAGGGAAGGTAAAATGACACATGAAGAATTAAGAATCCTCATTTCAGCTTATATCGATGGTGAAGTCAACCCATCTGAGAAAAATATAGTCGAAGAACATTTAAGCAGTTGTTCTTCCTGTCAAAAAGAGTACAAGGCTTATATGGCCATATCGTCTTCTCTCTCAAAGTGGACGAATCAAAGTCTCTCTCCGGATGAAGAAATCAAAATTCAAAAGGGGTTTCAACAAAGGAGAGAACCTATGTTTACCAAACGTACAGTAGTTGGATTAACAACAACCTTGGCATTGGCCGTTATTATAGGCTCAGTCATACAAACTCAGAACTTTCGAGGGGTTCAAGGAAGGTTGAAATCATCCTCTGATAATATCGGAGATCAATTCACAACAGGTAGGGTTTTACAGGCAAGAATGCGGGATGCTTCTGTCGTTCTAGCTAAAGGATCGTCAAGCGTACAGTATGAGCCATATTATATGAAGTCGGATTATGATGTTTCACGCAGGAGTGTAGGCGATAAGAGATTAGATTCAGGTTCAACGGGAAAATATGTTTTGGCTACTGCTGAGGGTAGTTATCGCGCACGTGCGGTGGGCGGAGCTGAGACAATGGCTTATATTGAAGCACCGGCTAGCGTTATTAATCCTACAACTCCAGTGAGTACACCTATTGTTCTAAATGATCAAGAGTATCGGGGTTTTCCAGAGAGGAAGATGCTATCCGAAGAGAGTTTTCGGGAACAAAAGTTAGAAGGCAATACGGCCAGTTATGACCGTATCTATGAGAATCCGTTTCTTAGTTCAAAAGACAATCCATTATCAACCTTTTCTATTGATGTCGATACGGCCTCCTATAGTAATGTCCGCCACTTCCTTATGAACGGCCAGATGCCGCCAAAAGATTCTGTTCGTATTGAAGAGATGATTAATTATTTCCACTATGATTATCCGCAGCCTAAGTGGAATGATCCCTTCTCAATTACAACCGAATTGTCTCCATG
>JBAXBI010000323.1:0-1866 GCA_037142055.1 Candidatus Omnitrophota bacterium
GATAGCGAGCAAAGATATCTTTTGGATTAGTAATCTCTACCTTAGCTAAGGTATCTAAAATTCGATGCCGTCTCTGCTGGCTCTGCAGTGAGGTATGAACAGCTAACACCTCATCCATCTGAGCGCCTATCGTCATCAGAGGATCGAAAGCCCAAAGAGGTTCTTGAAAGATCATAGCAATCTGCTCCCCACGCATCAAACGCATTTGCTCTTTAGTAAATAATAAAAGATTCTTATGTTCTAAAAGAATTTGTCCCTGAATAATTTCTAAAGCCGACGGCAATAACCCCAAAATAACATTGGCGATGGTTGTCTTGCCACTCCCTGATCCGCCAACAAGGGCCGTGATCTCTCCTTGGGCAATATCAAAAGAGACTTCGTTTAGCAAAATCGTATTCCCCACACGAACAGTTAAACGTTTGATTTCTAAAAGATTCTTACTCATTAATCCGTTTCCTTAAACATGGGATCCATAGCATCGCGTAAGGCATCACCAACCACATTAAAACAAATAACCGTAATAAAAATAAAAGCTCCTGGAATCATAATCCAAGGAGCAAAATGAATTTGCACAATCCCCATAGCATCGGAGAGCATATTACCCCAACTGGGAATAGGATCTTGAATCCCAAGCCCCAACAAACTTAAACCCGCCTCCCCTAATATATAAGAAGGTATTGTCAGCATAATCGCAACCAAAGAATAAGAAATTGTGTGGGGCAAGATGTGTTTAACAATAATCTTGATATCCGAAACACCCATTGCCTTAGCCGCTAAAACAAAATCTCGCTGACTTAAGGATAGGCTCATTCCACGAATAATTCGCGCCAAAGAGGCCCAACCAATCAATGAAAGAATAACAATAACCATCAGATATACTTGTAGAGAATTAAAATTATCCGGAACTGCAGAGCGCAAAGCCAACATTAAATAAAATCCAGGAACCAACATAAACATTTCACATCCTCGCATCAAAATAGCATCAACCCACCCTCCATAATATCCAGCGATACCCCCAATAAGAAGCCCGAGGGAGAAAGAGATAAGAACACCTAATAGTCCTATAGATAATGAAATTCTTCCCCCATGTAAAAGCCTCGACAACAAGTCTCTTCCCCTAGAGTCTGCTCCAAGAATATAAATCCGCCCTGGTTCATCAACGCCGAATAAGTGCCCCTTAAAGAATAATCTCAGCGGATATCTCTCCGTCTTATTTAATTGATATTGCCGTTGGTGATTCTTATCAAAGCTTAACGTCCTACCGTAAACAAAAGGCCAGGCAGGATAACCTTGATAAAAGAATTCAATAGATGTGGCTGGAGAGTAGGAATAATTACGACTTTCGTTGTCAAAGCGATAGGGCGCTAAGAAATCTGCGAAGATCGCTGAAACATATAAACTCAGAAGGACAAAGAAACAGACTCTGGCAAACCGATGCCTCCAAAAGCTGGCAAAGGCAATCGACAACTGACTTTGATGTTTAATTCTTGCCATATCGGATCCTTGGGTCTAAACGTACTAAGGCAATGTCTGCTAAAAGGTTTCCCACAAGTAATAAAACGCTTGTCAATAATAACTCCGCCATAACCACATAGACATCTTTAGAACGAACCGCAGTCAACATTAAAGTCCCTAAACCAGGCCATGAACAGACAATTTCAATAAGTGCGGCCCCACTTAAGAGACCAGATAATTCGTACCCTAAAAGAGTAACCAACGGATTAAACGCATTCTTAAGAGCATGTCGATAAATAATTTGGTTCTCCGGCAGTCCCTTCGCACGGGCGGCTGTAATGTACTGTTGACGCAAGACGGAGAGCATATTGCCACGCATAATTCTCTGAAGACTAGCGATAGAACTTAGTG
>JBAXBI010000324.1:0-1856 GCA_037142055.1 Candidatus Omnitrophota bacterium
TAAAAGAGGCTTCCTGGGAACCTATGGTGTTTTTCGGAATGTTACTTTACAAAAGGAGGCAGAGACAGAGGTAAAACTTATCAATGAGCAATTAGAAAAACTAAATGTAGAGAAAGATAAGTTTTTTTCAATAATTGCCCATGATCTGAGAAGTCCATTTAATGGATTCCTGGGTTTGACAGAGGTCATGACAACCGAATTATTGAGAGCCTCAGGTCTATTAAAGAAGCAGCCAGGAATAAAGAAATTCAATTAGACTTTAATTTGCCGGAAGGTTTAACAGTTCACACGGATCCAAATATTTTGGATGGTATTATTAGAAATCTTACAAATAATGCGGTTAAGTTTACCCCCAAAGGAGGTAAGATTCTTGTTACAGCAGAACTACATTCCAACAACAGTGTTGAAATCTCAATTAAGGATACTGGAATTGGAATGAATTCACATTTGATTGATAATCTGTTTAGACTTGATTGTAACACAAGCCGAAAGGGTACTGAGGGTGAATCAAGTACTGGAATGGGATTGATTATTTGCAGGGATCTTGTAAAAAAACTTGGCGGGGAATTACATATAAAAAGCGAAGAGGGGAAAGGCAGTAAGTTTATGTTTACGATACCAGCATTAAAAATAGCACGCCAGTAGCATTTAAATTGGAAAGTCCCAAAGAGTAAATCGGTTTAATGGAATTTGAAAGAAATTGTTTACCCCTACGAAAAGTCATAGAGCCATAATCGGTTTATTCAGATACGGGTGTGCCATCTTCTTTAAAGGCAGTTTCCTTCTTAGATAAACCTTTTTTAAGATCTGCTTTATAAATAAGTCCATGCTTTAAAGTCTCTGTCTTATCGGCTTCGATGATTCTCCAGTCCGGATAGCTTGATTATGACAATAATATCATTTAATAAAAGTAGGCAACAGTTTGATAGTATTCCTATGAATTGCGTTAGATTTATGTTTAATCTTACAATATTTTGTTCCTATACCCAATGGACAAAGTCCTGATCAATAAATTTAAACAGATCATAAAAAGATTCAAGGGCCTTAATTGGAAATGATTTGACAAGATTAGGGATATTGATTTTAAAGATTAATTTAGCCCAAAAAATAACTGGTGAACTATTGGTACTAAATAACTTACTAATGATGATTGATTCATTTAAAAGCCTCTTTGCACCTGATAATACTGATTATGCTCAGCTTATTAAGGATGGGGCCGTGATTTTAGATGTTCGAAGCAGGGAAGAATATGCCAGTGGACATATCCAGGGATCTGTGAATATTTCCGTCGATACGCTAAAGGGCAACCTCCATCTGTTGAAAAACAAAGATAAACCAATAATCACCTATTGTGCTGCTGGCATTCGCAGTGCCACGGCAATGAGGTTACTTAAGGCAAACGGCTATACAGCAGTTTACGATGGTGGATCTTTGAGCAGTTTAAGTAGTAAGATCTGATTCTAGGGATCCATAGGTTCGTCGAAATCGATCTGGAGCGAAGATACAAGAGGATAAAATTCGGCCTCAGTATCTGAAAGTCTTTTCCCATTCTTATAAGGTGAATAGCCAAGTTCTTCTATGCATCTGTCCTGCATCTCTTTATCAGTAATATAATAGCTCTGCTCCTTTGTTGTTGATGTTATACATGGCTTCTTGAACGGGAATCCATATCTGAACAGCAGACGTGCACAATTGCGCATGTTTGTTGTGGTATGTCTGGCATGAGGCTCCATAATAATTGCGTTTGCCGGTATGTGCATAGTTTCAACTAAATACTTTTTCATCTCTTCTGCCTCACAATATTTAGTCTTGAAGGGATGTGCCTTACCCCCTGAAACAACCATAAAAGGGGCAAG
>JBAXBI010000325.1:0-1856 GCA_037142055.1 Candidatus Omnitrophota bacterium
ATCCTCCGATTTTCTGATCCTTCGCAAGGCGCCATCCTGATTGATGGGACCGATATTCGTGATGTGACCCAGAATTCGCTGAGAGATAACATCTGCTTTGTGCCTCAAGATCCCAAGCTCTTTAATCGGACGATTAAAGAGAACATACGGTACGGGAGGTTTTCTGCAACAGATGATGAGGTTATGGCGGCAGCTAAAGCGGCACAAGTCCATGGGTTTATACAAAGCCTATCAAAAGGATACGATACATACGTTGGAGAGCACGGAGACGTTCTCTCTGGAGGACAAAAGCAACGCATCATGCTAGCCCGTGCATTAGCAGTAAATCCAAATATTCTGTTGCCGCCGGAACACCTAATGTATTTACGTCCAGTAATATCTGTCTGGCAATGCGTAAACCTTTATTGATGTTAAAGCTTGAATCAAGATCGGGGTCGTTAATTAGGCCTTTCCAGCCAACTGTTGTACGAGGCTTCTCAAAATAAACCCGCATAACAATCACTAAATCTTCTTTTAGTTCATTTCTCTTCGCGCCTGGAATTACTTTGATTGTAATTTGCATAAATAAAAAAAGGGCGTATGAAATCTTCTCATACGCCCCTTACCTTCCTACATCAATTTACTGAACCATCTTTACATCAATAGAGAAAGTTTTGTTAGTTCCATTGGGCTTTTGGACAACGCCATTGTGAACAACAAAACCGTTATTACCATTCAAAGCTGCAATACGGTCACGTTCTTTTTGAGCCGCAACTTTAGCAAAATAAGCTTCTTGCTCTAAATAATGCATACGACTTTTAACCAATCGAATTCTATTCTGAAAAAGAGTAATTAAAGAACGACCTTCCTTCATTGTTGAAAAATCTGCCTGAAATGCACGAAGCTGCGATTTGAGATCTGCCAACTCAGTATCCGCTTGAGTATTCTTATTCTTTAATGTTGCGATTCTAGCTTCTAATTCAGAAATGTTATGCACATTCTGATCCGCTTTAATCCCATCTAGGCTTTGCAAATCTTCCTTTAATTTACTGTTTTCAGATTGTGCTTGAGCTAACATTGTTTGAGTTTGAGCTAGCAAGTTTTTTGTAGTATCCAACTGCGCAGTCACCTCATTGAGCTGTAGAGTAACCGCTTCGAGCTTGCGAGTAGTCTCTTCTAGTTGGATCTTAGTGTCCTTATATTGCCTAACATAAGAACGATAGTTAGACGATTGAGCCTCCCCAGCACTTAAAGCCAATCCAGTGGATTGAGACAAAACCAGATTGCTTTCATGCAATAATTTAAACACATAGACAGTTAAGCCCATCATTAAGACCGACAAACCAATACCCAAATATCGTTTCATTTTATAAAGACGACTCCCCCTGTCCTTACTTCCTTTGTTTATATCCATTCTTTGTTCTTCTTGGTTTAAAACTGATTCAGCCACGTTCCACTCCTTTTTTAATCTTTTGATTACACCTAAAGATCTTTCCATCTTCAAGCAAGAAAATCAAAATGTTAAGCTACATAATTATTAAGAATACTGATACCCATAGCTTGAGATAACTCAGAGGACTTAGTCTCAAGCCACGTGTTGAAATCTTGATCTATAACCCTCTCGCCTAGAAATTCCACCCCACACTGATAACAATAATGAGGATTCTTGGTTCTACGAAACCAAACAACCTTGCCTTTTTTATTAAGAAACGGCAACTTCTGCTCGGTGATCTCAGGATCTATAGAAAGCACACATTCATCTAAAGGTCTAAAACTATTATCAATTTGTAAAAGAACACCCGATGAACTAATGTTAAGAATCTGACCTTGCCCAGTGCTATCTTCCCCTGGCATAGTCCAATTCACATCTATTGGTT
>JBAXBI010000326.1:0-1855 GCA_037142055.1 Candidatus Omnitrophota bacterium
CTTTAATGACCGTTGCGAGTCTCATATTTTGATCCTTTAGCGATCAACCCTGTGTCTTGACGATCTCTGCTTTCTTAGACAATGACACATGACTACAAATGAGCCACGTCTTTTAATATGACATGACAGGTATTACACTTACCGCGATCTTCATGCGGTGGTACAGCCCCCTTGATAATGGCAGGAGGACTTGCCAAAATATCGCCCGCATCTGTTGGCAGCTGACCACCGGTCTCCATAATAATATGGCATTCGGTGCATGCTTTGCCACGGCTTCGATGCGGACTGATAGCGCCTGGCTTAATTGGCTGGGCCGATTCATTCTGTGAGAACCCCATGGGTCTATCTGCTTGAATCGTGTACTCCAGCAATTGTCTACGGCGCGATACAAGAATCTTTGCCTGGGTCCTGTTTCTAACCCTTCTAGTTGCTTCTGTAAACGCATATATATCCGGAGTCGCATATCCGTCAACGGCTACCACCATGTCTCCAGCTAAAACCCCCGATTCAGCAGACTCGAGCGCTATTTCATCGATTAAAATTCCTTTGGTATTCGCTGGAATATTAAATTCTTTAGCTAACTCTGGTACCAAAGGAATAACCTCCATTCCAAGCCAATGTCCTTCAACCAGTTCTTTATGCGCAGCCCCTTGTTCTTTTGGACTGGGAAGCTCAGAAGCAAGCGGCGCCATTTTTACATTATCAACAACTACCTGATCGGTCCCCTGAGTTGGCAATTGATTACCAAATGCAATCTGTTGTCCTCCCCCATGAGTTGAGGTACCCATATCCAGGTTTAATAATTTCTTGAAGTTCTCATGCGCACTGGGAAGATCCTTTAAGGTGATGTAAAGGGGTTCTCCATTACGTACAATATCCAAAAGGACACCTTGTGCAATCTTGATTGTCTTAGCCACTTTTAGAAATTCTGAAATATTCTGAATCTTTTTATTATTGATCGCCTTTAAAAGATCTCCTCCCCTTAAACCCGAGCTATAAGAGGGGTCTTCACACCAATTGATCACCACACCCTTTTGATCTTTAGGGATATTAAATTCCATTGCGATTGAAGGTGTAATATTACTAACCGTCATACCGCCCCATTCTGCATCCCCGACGCCGATGTGTAAAAGCGCTGCAATGCAAAGTAAACCAAAGAGAGAGATTCCAAATATAAGAAGGAATCTTGACGTGTTTCTTTTTTTATATTCATTAAGCAATTGGTCTGGCACAATCTTTTACTCAGCCTCTATTGTTACCGATTTATCTTTCTTTTCACTTATCTCTTCTTGCGGTTCAATTTCTACACGTTCCATAGCTGTATTACATTCTTTACAAACCCACAACTGCCTTTTAGCACCCACCATATATAAACCCATCAGCAAAAGTGGGATACCTAAAACAGGTCCAATCCAAAAGAAAATGGCAAAAATACCAGCTACAACCAGAAAACTCCCTAGTTTTCTACTAAACTTAGGACCTGAATAAAGCTGCATTTTACCGTTACATAAATTACAAATAATTTCTTTAGGTGCCATAGATCACTCTCCTAACTGAACACCGCCATTGGAGCATCTAGAGAGGCGGGGAAAACTTTAATTATTTTGTTAAATCATTAATTTCCTTCTCTTTTTTATCGTCAATCCCCAAAACTGATATACTGGTCTCTTTGGATTGGGTTGAATCTTTTTTTGAATCGCAACCGCAAGATGAACTATGGTTCTTGCACGGATCTTTAAAAAAACTACAGATCACGGCTCCTATTGCGACAATTCCAACTATTCCTGTCCAACAAATTGGTTCCATTTTTTTAGTTCCCCTTTCTTAATAACTACCGTATTACTCCATTACCAAC
>JBAXBI010000327.1:0-1850 GCA_037142055.1 Candidatus Omnitrophota bacterium
AGAATAGCTTGAGTTGCCCGTTGATGCTCATCAGCAATAGCTTGATGAATATTCTTACCTAAAGTTTCATCCTCGACAATATCCGCATAAAGCTGTGCAATATAAAGATCAGTTTTGGCTAAAGACACCTGAGCATTATGAATCAATGAGTTGAAAAATGGCCACTGCTGATACATCTCTTGCAAATCATCTAAACCAGAAGCATTCTCTTGAAGATACTTCTCTAAAGCAAACCCAATCCCATACCAAGCCGAAATAATATAGCGCGATTGCACCCAACTAAAAACCCAAGGAATAGCTCTTAATTGATCAAAACTCTGCTTATCACTTCTAGCCGCTGGTCGTGAACCTATCTTAGAAATTTTTAAAACGTTAATAGGTGTTGCCTGATGATAAAACTGTAGAAACCCGGGTGTTTCAAAAATAAGTTTACGATAAAAAGCAAATGATGACTCAGAAATGATATTAAGACTGTTTTCCCAAGCTTTTATTTTAGTATTATGTTTAACTTGCCGGCTAGTTACTAAATTAGACCATACAACAGCAGAGATAAGCTGTTCTAAATTTCGTTTAGCTACAACCGGATTGGCATATTTTTGAGAGACCACTTCCCCTTGTTCGGTAATTTTAATACGCCCACCGACTGCAGAATATGGCTGGCCCAAGATTGCCCTATGCGATTCCCCACCACCACGATCAACCGTCCCCCCCTTACCATGAAAGAACTTCAACTGGACACCATGCTTCTCCGCCACTTTAAATAAATTCTTCTGCACCTGATACAAGTTCCAATTCGCAGCCAAATACCCACCGTCTTTACAGCTATCCGAATACCCTAACATGATCTCCTGCATATCCCCTTGAGCTTTTAAATACGAACGGTAGATAGGAATGGAGAAAAGATCTTCCATAATTTCATGGGCCTTTTGCAAGGTGTCGATTGTTTCAAAAAGAGGAACAAAACTAATACGTGAGACCTTAACCCTTTTGTGAGCTACATGAATAAGTCCTTGTCTAACACTTAAGTAAAACAAAGCTAAAATATCTGCAGATGACTCCGTCATACTTAAAATATAATTCTCTAGGATATCGGCATCAAATTTATCTTTAAGATGACTAAAGACCTTAAATTGGGCCAACACATCTTTACTCTCGGCACTGCTGGCTATAGGAGACTGTTGTTTATTCTTAAAAATCTCCGCTAATAGCGTCTCTTTATTAAAAGAACCCTCTCCTAAGATATCCTCAATAGTTTTTCGTATCTTACGGCTATCATCTCTAAAATCCAACTTGGCCAAATGAAAACCAAAAACTTTCACCTGCGTGATGAGACGATCCAACTCCCCATGGGCGGCTAGAAAGCCTCCATTCTTCTGAAGACTTTCCTGAATAATCTTAAGATCATCCCTAAACTCCTGAGCCCTCTCATATCGGCCAGGCCGAGCGGTTAACACAAGCTCAAGTTTGCGATAAATAAATGAGAATTTCTGACGATAGACCTCTTGAAACTCATAGCGCTGTAATTCTTTAGCTAAATCGGGCAAAGCTATCTTATCTTTCTCAAGAGAATCCAAAAACTTCCTTGAGACATTCACATACTGATCCGATTGACTAAATCGTTTGATAAACCCATCGACCACTTCTAAATAGAACTTTATAATAAGTTGACGATGTTTAACAGCAGTCGCCTCAGTAATTGATGCCGTCACATTAGGATTACCGTCTCGATCAGCACCCACCCAAGATCCAAAATGAATAAACGGCTCAACTTCATCAACAGAGAGCTCTCTGGTAATTTTTTGTTGAAGATTAGCGACTAACGCTATAATCGTACGATCAAAATAAAATAG
>JBAXBI010000328.1:0-1850 GCA_037142055.1 Candidatus Omnitrophota bacterium
CCTCTAGAGATTGCTTTATTACTTTAAGTCTTTGAATTTCTCCGATAGTTAAATGTTTTCTTGTTTGTTGCCCCTGTGCATAAGTAGAAATAGATAAAAATAAAGAAAAAATACTAATTAATACTAATCTTCCTTTCATAACCTAGAAAACCCTCCTTTAGATATACTTTATAGTTTCTTTTTCAATGATAAAACCGTTTCTTTTTCCTCTTCGTCAACAAGAATGACAGCATCATCCCTAATGACTTTAACAATCAACCCCTCAACCTTCTCTCCAACACCGACAATATCCCCGTTAATAATAGCGCTTGGTCTCTGTCCCCCTGCAAAAATACCCACCAATTGAAGACTTATAATCGCCTTCTTTTTAACTACAATGACCGGTGGCGGTGGTGGTGGTGGCAGCGGGGCTGAAGGCAAAGCAGGTTTTAATTGACTGGTATCAAAGGGATTTCTTTCCCCCCAATTGGCATAAACAAAGGTTTGTTTCTTTTTTTCCTCTGAAATTAAGTCCAACAACTCTCCTTTATTAAAAGAAACTGCTGCTACCGGAGCGACAGCCGCAGGTGCTGGTGTAGATTTCCAGAAATTAAATGTAAAAGGCCTAGAGGGTGCCGCTGGGCCTTTCGGCTTTGGATTGGTTGACCAAAGGAAAAGAACGGCCACACCCAATACACAAAGAATAGGAATAGTTCTTTTATCCATTACTTTATAAACCTCTTCATTAGATTATCCCTATTACTCTCTTATAACCGCGAAACTAATAATACCAAGGTTATATTTGCTACAACATTAGTAGAATAATCCCCATTAGAAGACACATCCATTTTTTCTACATCTAAAACGGCATCAGGCAACCCCATTAAGCCGGCCAAAAGCAATCCAATATTCTTAAAAGAACCTGAAGCCTGTATATCAAAACTTTTCTTTACATACGAACCTAAAATCTCATCAGGTTTATCCTGACTAGAGGCTTCTTTGAACACAAGATCAATCTCCTGTTTCTCTGCAATACTTAATAATTTATCCTTTACTCCCTGCACCTTATTAGGTGACGTCAATTGAACGACTATAGTATTATGAGGATTTTGTAATATGTTACGTGTAGAAAAGACCTCTTGCACAGCATTCTTATGTTGATCTTTAGCTTTTTGAATGCCTGTAACAAGAGGCATAAACAAGAACACATCTAAAATCCCTAGCAACAAAAAACCAGCTAGAGCTAATAAAGAGAAGTATTTCTGAAGATTAAGATTCATAGATCGTTCTATTGTGAACCTAGTTGAAATTTAATTGTAAACTCTACAACCCTCTTATCTAAATTACTTTTTACCGATTCAATTCGAACATTATGAAACGAATTCTTCTTAAGGCTTTCAATTAAAGGAGAGAGTATCTTTCTAGCCTCTTTTTCTGCATTTTTATCATCTGTTTCTTCTATTGCCACAAACCCTGATAGAGAAACGCTGCCATCTCCAAAATTCAAATGAGTTAAATATACCTTGTCTGGTAAATAGGTTAACTGTTTAAACAAACTCCCCATATCCCAACGATTATTAACAAGCTTCTCTATGATAAGAGTATTCTTTAGATCCTGTAATTGCGCTACTAAGGAATTATACTCCCCTTTTGTAGTATTCAACTGCCTACTAGCAATCGTCAATTCTGTTGATAATTTAAAATAAAAAAGAATGGAGATTATCAAAAGTACGATCCCTACTATACTAATACTTATCCTTTCAATAAATCTCTTATTCACATCTCTTAAAGCAACAGGAAAAAGATTAACACCTTTAGCGTCTCCTAAAGAAGCGCCAATAGCCAACGTCAGGCTCTGGGAATCCTTCTCC
>JBAXBI010000329.1:0-1847 GCA_037142055.1 Candidatus Omnitrophota bacterium
GCTCTTCCTTAATATAGTTAAACACACCCTTCTTGTAAGCCTTCAGATACTCTTGATAAATCTGTTCCTTAATGGTTTTATCAGAAACATCTACACCATTTAACTTAGCCTTGTTGCTATAAACCTGATTTAAAAGGGCTTCTTTCAAATTCTTCTTATACCAAGTCGCTAAAATCATGGAATGAAAAATCTGACGTAAATTAGCAAAGTTCTTTCCCTGATTGACTTCTTTTTCGATTTCAGGAAGAACGATTTGGCGGACAACTTGACTCCCTAATTGATTAGCATCTTTGCCCTGTACGGGTTGGACATGGCTTGCCCCACCATTTTTAGACATAGCCAAATAATCCTCTTCCAAAAGAACCTTTAAATGACTACCCACTACAAAAGCGGTGTTGTCATAAACATAAACATCTGCTTTATCCGCAACAATCCATACCTTATTAAAGGTATTGACTGGCATGGTTGTAGCACCATATTCACTTTTGGCCCTAGCGTACACCTTGCTCCAAAATTCCTTACCTAACTGTTTTTCAGGGTAAATCAAAGAAGCAGTTAACTGCTTGAGGATATAATCTTGGGCCAACATATCTCGGCCTAATTCAGTTTGGCCTAATTCACTGGGGATAATACGATCTTTTTCATATGGTGAAAGGTTAACCCAAAGATTTTGTTCGGGAACGGTCAAACTGGCTAAGAAATACTTCATCAATTTTCTGGCTTCTTCTCTAAATTCAGAGGTATTGCTTTGGGAAATCTTATGAGACTCACCTAAATCAACGATAAAATCAAATAAAAGTGGATTCTCAGGATGAACCTTAAGCCCTTTAAGTATCATAGGAGCATAGGCGGGTGTTACATTAATCATAGTCCCAGGCTGTGGAAGACCTAGATCAGCTGGTGATTGGGCTAAAACTCGTACAGGTGATAAGAAACTCGAAATAAAACAAACATTAATGATACTGACCAACAAACGGAAAGATAATGATTTTTTTTGCTTCGGAATAAACATAATTTTTTCCTTTTTTTGTTAATTTGATAAATTTTTATAAATGTAAAAACTAGGGTCTAAAAAAATTTATGATGGGGTATATCTAATATGCAGAAAGAATAGCATATTAATTCGGTTTGTCAAGGAGTGCAAACTATTGGTAATAAACATCTTATGAAGTATTTTAAAAAAATATTCTAACTTATTGAGAATTTATAAGCCGATTAAGATTTTCTCTTGCAGGTATATAAAGAGGATTAAACCCCAGAGCTATCTTAAGGATTTGCTCTGCCTGAGACTTATCTCCCTGTTGAATATAACAAACTGCTAAATTATTAAGCAAACTAACATCCCGTGAATCTATTTGCAAAGCTTCCTTATAATAGGCAATCGCCTGATCTAACTGTCCCTTAGCAGTAAAGCACTGGGCTAGATAAAAATTAATTTCTTTAATAAAGCCTTGATAGAACCTTCGAGCCTTATCATTGGTGGCTTTCAGGGCATACATCTTCATGATTCTTAAGGATTGGTTATAGTGGTCGATGGCCCAATCTGTTTGCTTATTGGAAAAGTACGCTTTTGCTAAAAGCATATGCCCACGGGCAAATTCCCCCTCAAAAGAGACCATTCTTTCAAATAAAGGTATTTCACCACTCCAAAAAGTATTTTGATAAATGGTTTGTGCCCCTAGCCCTAAACAAACAACCACAGCTATGGCCCTTAAATGATTAAGAGAAATTAATTGTTTGATGATTAGAGCAAAAACAATAATGCCCCCTACTACGGGCAAATAAAGAAAATGTTCCGGTGTTAAAATAAACGAATACTCATTGATTATGGGGACAATGTTTAAAAC
>JBAXBI010000330.1:0-1847 GCA_037142055.1 Candidatus Omnitrophota bacterium
TTAGTTCTTCGTTAAGGACTTGATTAGAACCTTGTTTTGAAGCGTCTGGATCATCAGAGACAACCTTATGATGTAGCTTCTTTCTTAAACCATAAGGATCATCATTATTATCGTCCTTGGGAGGTAGCTGCCTTAAACCATACGGATCATCAATATTGCTATCAACACGATGACCGTGGTGAGCTATATGACATGGATCTTCATCGTCATCGCCATGATGACGCCCACCGTTGGGATCATCAAAATCATCATGATGCCTGTGTGTTCCATGACCGTCAGAGTCATCATCAGAATGATTATCAACACGATGACCATTGATGATTGTTTTAGTGTAGGAGACATGACATTTCTTATCAATAATTTCTACCCCATCAGAACAAGTAACCGTTCTAGAACATTTACGTTCCGCATATACCAAACTATTCGTAAAAGTAAGAAATACAAATAAAAAAAGGATTCCCAACAGGATCTTTATCATTAACTTCTCCAAGGTTCGTCTTAAGTAAAAGTATACTACATTTGATGAGAAAAACAAAAAAACAGCCTATTCATCATTCTTCCTTAGCCATTAAAACCCTCTTAATGATAGAACAATGGTCTCCTTGAATCTCAATAACTCCAAAATTCTGTTCAACATAAAATGTCCCGCCACTTCCTGTTTTAACTTTTAAATCCTTAGCGAGATTCTTTAAATAAACCTCACTGGGGGGAAGCCCCTTAATGAGAGTCACCGCTTTCCCTTTGCGACCGGATTTATCCAAACGTATCCGTGGTATTAGCTTCGGCTGTTTAGATTTAGGTGGCTCATAAGAGGGACAAGCACAGGAGTTGATCAACTTTTTACACCTAGGACAAATAGGATTGCCTTGAGCGTCTTTAGGATAAATAGAGTCTGGAATAAAGATCATAACGGAGAATCTAGAAGTTTTATATCTGCATGGTTTTCTGAATAATACTTAAAAGACCATGGAGTCGGAAAGAGAATCGCCCTTCTGTCCTGGTCATCAAGGACATAGACTGCCCCTTGCGGCAGAGACTTTCTAATATCTGCATCATTTAAGGATGACTCAACCCATCTTAATATCTTCCAAGGCATCATCTCAAGGTAAGAATCAGCCTTATATTCATCCTTTAAGCGATACTGTAAAACTTCAAATTGCAGTGGGCCAACAGCACCTAAAAGAGGTGTGCTATGTCTTGAACCATCAACTAAAAATGTCTGTACAATATCTTCCGCCAGAAGATGGTCCAAGCCTTTTCGAAAGGACTTATAGGATGAAGCTTGCGAATTATGCAAATAACCAAAACACTCCGGTGCAAAACGAGGAATGACTTTATAAACAATATTTGGATCTACGCTAATCGTGTCTCCAATTCGAAAATCTAATTTAGTAACAAAGCCGATAATATCCCCGGGAAATGCTTCACTCATGATTTCTCTATCTCGACCAAAAAGGTTAAATGAATCGGATAAACGTATTTCTTTCTGAGAACGAGCATGATAAACACTAATCCCACGATAAAACCTTCCTGAACAAACCCGAGCAAAAACCACACGGTCCCTATGCAGAGGATTCATATTGGTTTGTGCTTTAAAAATAAACGCAGAGAAATTAGGATTATCTAGATTAACCAATCCACTAGTCGACGTTCGAGGAGATGGTTGTGATGAATACTCAAGGAAACCTTTAAGAAGAAACTCTACCCCAAAATGACAGTATATAAAGAGGGCAACATAACTCTCTTCACGGACTCTTACGTGAAAAAAGCCGGTGTTTTTAAAAAAATACTGCACTCGGCGTATACGGACGTGTATTTAAAATTCTTCCCGCTCCTTAAGGACAGGA
>JBAXBI010000331.1:0-1839 GCA_037142055.1 Candidatus Omnitrophota bacterium
CACCCATGAGGTTTAAATACCACTCGCCTTGATCTTGGAATATCAGAAATACCTGGAGCACGAGTAATGACTTCCGGCGGCTGCTTCGGTCGGCTAAGAGCGTCCTCCACTAAACAGTCAAAATTAGTCGTGTAGATCCATCGTACATGAGGAAGTCTCCAAAGCTGCTCATGTATTGTTGCTGGCTTCGTATAAGCTTTGCTATAACGGCCTTTTACGATACGCAGTAAATCATCAGGTGTTTGATAAAGTTCGTAAAACTCTGCAACATCCTCTAAAGGAACTCCGTCAGCTCCATTAAGTACATTACGTAGTTTAGTCTCTACGCTATCAACAACTATTATCTCATCTAAAAACTTCTCCCGGAGTTCTATTGAATCAGGATATAATCCCTTAGAAAGTCCTGCGCCAACAAAAAGCTGCACATTGCCATCATCAAAAGATTCTTTAAGATATTTATCCATCGTAGCCGTTAACTCCCAATTAGTTATGAAATAATCACACTGAAATTGATTTAATGATGTTTATAAAATAATGTTAAGAAATGTTATTTTCCTATTCTCAATTTCGAAATAAATGCCTCAATACTCTTCCATGCACCATCAAGCGTATCCGCACGAGTCCATGCCGCTCCTTGCAAATCAGAAGGAAGATCAAGCTCATCTTTTAACCATAAAAATACACGTTGACGATCAAGGCGACCCCAAAACCATCCAATTTCGACCCATACATTTTCTCTGGCACGCGGCTTGAGCCGGAGTTCTTTTGCGCTTAACTCCTTACCTTGAGAACGCGCGAAGCCCCCTACATCGTCTGCTGTAACAATTGCTATTGCTGCTGAAACCTGGGATGCAGATGACTCAAAAACATCAGGGACAGCCACTGCACCCATGCCAGTTAGATCCATAATAAGGGGTTGTGCAATCCCATAAATTGGTGACTTATCGTATTCGGAGTTTTGAATAATTCTTTTTTGAAGCTCATCACCAGAGTCACCGCGACCATGAATTATCAAAACGTGAGGAAATGTTTTAAGACTTGATTGTATAGCCAAAGTCAGTACATCAAGCCAATCTTTCCCCCCAGCCTCAAGATTTCTAATTTCATCGACCAAAATATTATCAATTTCTGATATACTACATAACTCTTTTGCCGAACCCCCAAACGCTGGAATCGGGATTACAAGTTTTCTCCTGCGTAACGCAACTAACCCTGCCGCATAGGTACTACCATGACCACCTATAAAAATAGCTGCATCACTCCTTTCAACCGCATCAAAATGTGCTTTGAGCACTGGGTCACCAGTGTGCTCCATACACTCATAATATCTATATTTAGCATTACTATTTTCTTTAAATCCTTTTAAAGCATAACCCTCTGCTGTTTCATCAACTTTTGGACGAGGCACAACCAGCATATGCCCCCATTCAGCCAAGTTTTTTCCAATAGTTTCACAGGCTTGAATAAATTCGTCCTTGTTTCCCAAAAGAGATTGACGATTTTCTTCACGGTAACTTCCTATAACGGTTATTTTCATCTATCCTCCTATTCTTTGTGAATTAAATAAATACGAAGGTAACCGACAACACCTGCTATATATCGCTTATGATGATTTCGAGTTATTTAAGATGTAAGTTAGAGGTAAAAGATAAACGACAAAAAGACGTAAAATAATCATAACCATCTGTTAAACAAAAACCACTGTCCTTGTGAAGGGAGCACAATAACGACACAAAAAAGCAGACCAATGAGCCCTAACTAAGTTCATAAATCAAAGTATTTATTAAAAAAATGACATCCAAATGAACAGCCTACAATAACCATAGTCTGTTACATATT
>JBAXBI010000332.1:0-1833 GCA_037142055.1 Candidatus Omnitrophota bacterium
AATTTAACGGGTGGGGTATATCTACTGATTGTAAGGTGCTAGATGTAACGACTGTTTTTCTACCAGCAAAGAAATGTGTTACCTTGAATTATTCGATTGCTAAAGGAGATCAATGGCCGTCAACTCAGCTTAAACGCGATCTTAGATTCTTGAAATTAGTTAATTCTAGAGTGGTCATAGGATTACCAGAAGATTTTAATCAAAGACAAATTATACAAAGGTTTTGTTCAGATACGGAGCCTGTAAGTACTATTAGTTCTTATGCGATAGGATGGAGTAACGTAGATAAATTTACTGGGAATAAATTACCTATATTATTAAATTCCATTAGTGTTGCGGATCAACACGATTAATCTTCTAAAGATAAAACAGAAGACAAGTAAGGTAGGGTTTTTTAATTAGCAGGAGGCGTATGGAATCCTTAAGAGAGCATTTAAATGTTCAAGGAGTTAAACCGTTGATCAATTCAATACTTCACGATTTTGAAACGGTATGGTATTTGATAGATTATGGAAGAAAGAAGGAATCCTTACCAATTATTGTCTTGATATGTGAGCGTATCGAGTCTTTCCGCAAGAAGGTTAATAAAGAGAGTTGTGAGCTTAAAGATATTTTTAATTTTGATGCTTTGGAGAAGCAATTAAACCATGATCTGAGATTGACTGACTTGTTGATTAAGGTTAAGGAACTAGCGGTAAAATGGTCTGAAGTTACTGATAAAGAGTTAGAAGACATTAAGTATAGTCGTTTTGTTATAATTTTACATTTATGGGTACGGAAGAATATTGTTTATCTTAAGAAAGTAATAAAATCGGATTCACAGAAGAAGATTGAAACAATGCTTTTGTCATTGGCTTGTTTAGTTAGTTCTGGCATTGTAATCTTTATTTTTGTATCTTGGAATTGTGGATTAAAGGCGGATTTTTATCAGGGGATGAATTTCGAGAAATATTTGTGTCAAGGAATTAACAAGACAATCAATTTTTCTAACTACCAAGAGATGAATCAATCTCTTCCTGCGGAGTTGTTTTCTGTGCGTTGGCAAGGATATCTTTTGACGCCAAAGAGCGGAGAGTATACGTTCTTTGTAACAGCAGATGATGGTTTTAGGCTTCTTATTGATGGTAAGCCTATAGTTTCTGATTGGAATAATCACCCCCCTTTGGAATTTACTGGGACAGTATTTCTTTCGAAAGGATCGCATAAGATAACTTTGGAATACTATCAATGGATTTCAGGATCTGTTTTTAGGCTTTCATGGGCTATTGATAGTGGGAAGAGGGATATTATTGCTGCAAGGTATCTTAGGCATGACTAAAAGATTTCCTCTCGTAGATAAATCTATTGTTAAGAAATGTTTCTATATCATTATTGAGTTTATTATTTTTATTTTTTTCGTTGGGTTTTATGCCAGACATTCCCTGTTACTGCCAGATTCATCAAGACTTTATTCAACGTCCATAGCGCATCGGCTACAAACAAATGCTTTTTTACAAGGCAAACTCTTTTTAAGTCAATATCCTTTTGGTTTCTTACATGATTTTATATGGACAGAGCATGGGATGTCTCAAAATTGGGGATTAGGAGTCCCTTTGTTAAAACTTCCGTTTGAATGGTTAAGCAATCAATGTGGATTTGGCCATTTTCCAGACAGGTTGACCTTGCTTTTTTACTTTTCTTTAATGATTATTATACTTAATACATCTTTAAGATTAGTGTTAGGTGCTTTTGGGGTAGTTGCTAATAGCGTAATTGGAGTATTCGTTCGTTGGTACTTTATAGCGTTTATTCTTTTTACTCCTGCTTTTATGGGATTAATTCAACGACGTTTTG
>JBAXBI010000333.1:0-1804 GCA_037142055.1 Candidatus Omnitrophota bacterium
GACCGAGCAACGCTTTTGCTCCACGTTATGCAATTGGTTCCATACGCGTGGACTGCCGTAATTATTGTCATTAGCGACGAACACCCGTTTTATCTCAATGAGCAATGCTTCGTTGTTAATCCTGCTTTGGCTTTTAGGCCTTGTTTTGAATGCGTAATACCCGCTCCTCGATACTTCCACTGCACGGCACATCTTCTCAAGCGGAAAGACCAAACGGTTATCGTCTATAAACCCGAACCGTTCTCGGTCGGTTTTGAAAATATGCCGACTGCTTTTTTTAGGATGTCGCGCTCCATCTCAACATCTCGTAACTTCCTGCGTAACGCGGCCAGCTCAGTCAAATGGCCTTTACCAGGAAATGCCTTCTCCCCATTATCGCTAAACTTCTTCTTCCAGTTATAAAGCTGAGTTGGATGTATCCCCAAACTCCGGGCTACCTCCGCGGCTTTATGACCGCCTTCAGTAATCATCTTTACAGTTGAAATCTTAAAATCCCGGTCATACTGCTTCTTTTTAACAGATTTTCCCTCCATTGAACACCTCCCGATTGTGAGCTGACTTTTATACTGTCATCAACTCTTCGTTGTCTCCACTTTTTCGGGGGAAGATCACTTGATCCCAGGCGTGCATCTTTTCTGCATAACCAGAACCACTTAAAATAGCATCAGCCACTGCAATCGTCATAACTGAATCATCGGTGAAGCGTGACGCAGGAGTGAATAAATGAAAATCTTCTGGGATACCAGGACCAAATTCATACGAAGAACCAACAATGTCACCAATAATTGCGCCTAACATTCGTAATCCTTCAATTTCTACCTAAGCAAAACACGGTAATTTTTTTAATGTCGGATGTCTTTCCAAGAGCCGATTCAAATGTAATCTTGATCTTGGCTCGCCTTTGCTAATTGTAATAGCCTTTATAAAACACTCGACCGCTTCCTCATATTGCCCCTGCCATTCAAGGCTCACACCTAAATTCTTCCATGCATTATATTTATTTGGATCAAAAGCTATTGCCTGACGTAACACCTTTTCTGCTTCATCAAATTTTCTGACATAGTTAAAACAAAACCCTAAATTATTTAAAGAAAAGAACTTAATCATAGGATCTTCAACCGATAAAGCAGCACAAGCGCCATAAAAAACAACTCCACTCTCAAAATCCCGTGCTTTTTCACAATATGCACCTTCCCTTAAAAGAAATTCCGCTACTGTAGTCTTAAACAAAGGAAAATCTACAAAGCTTTCTAAGATTCCAACCAACTCTTTACGCAATAACTCTATATAGCAACCATTCTTATCCATGTGCTTTGATCGATAATGTAAAATAATGCTTCTTAAAGCCTCTGTTTTCTCCTCCAAATTGGAAGTTGCTCGGGCTTTATTTAAATATTCTTCAACCGACAATGGAGGAATCCAATATTCCGTAACGCCCACCTGCTGTTTATCAATAAAAAGCTCTGCCATCATGTCAACTGTTTCAAGGTTATTCTTCATTTGATTTCTATAGCCTCTATTTTATTGGTCAACTGACTTATTCTTCTCTTTTGCCTTCACATAAAGAACCTTCAAACTAAGATCTTCATTCCCCGGTTCTTGAGCTATTTTGTACATATCGTATTTACAGTCATCGGAATATTTATTTTCACTCAAAAATTTCTCTATTTCAGTGATCCTATCAGTGTCTAGGAACCATTCCTTTGACGGTTCATCCTCTTCATCAATTCTTGGAGCCCAAAGCATCCACTTTCCGTTTATCTTACGGACATCCCAATACCCTTCAAAGTATTTATAAACAACC
>JBAXBI010000334.1:0-1802 GCA_037142055.1 Candidatus Omnitrophota bacterium
TATATAGTGATGCTAAGCGAATGTTAAGTGAGGATGTGCACAATCCTTCAACAGATGCACACTTCCTTTTAGATGGCGAAAGAAGAGTATTAAGTCTTTTACAAGCTGCCGTGGATAAACGTGCTGCCGCTGTTGAAGGCGAAGAAGCTCTTAGTGCTGCACTCAAGAATTGGTATGAACAGGAAGGTAGTAAGATGGCTCTTAGAGGTAGAACATTTTATGAAATGTCTAGTTATGTAACTAATAATGTACGCAGTAGAAAAGCAGCCTTTGCCCAAGGCGATCGTTCTTTAAAGAATCTTCCTACCTTTGTTAGACGCGTAATATCTCGTGTCGCTTATGGAACAACGCATTTTGAAGCTCCGGCAAATATCGATGATGATTTCTCATTTTTTGTCGAAAGAGCAAGCCCGACTGAAACAGGCGGAATCAATTCGGTAATTATTAATGCTATAAAGACTAACATTCGATACCGAAGAACTTCTTCTCTTACTGAGAATGAAGTAGATCAAGCCGTTGAATTACTTAGGACACATATTCTTTTAGAATTAAAAAAAGCACCAGCGCAGAAAGCGGCATTACAGAAAGACTTGAATATTAAATCTTCGGAATTATTGGATGAAATTAAATCTAAACATGGAGATGCTCTTATCAATCAACCTGGAGCAACGATATACATAAGACAATGGGGAGGTTCATTAAATATTCCTAAAGATGCCAAAGTTTCTTTTGCGATCGATTTAGTTGATCCTAATTCAGGAATATACATATCAGATTTCTCTATAAGGAAAGATGGGACATGGAGATTGAATTTGGGCCGCGCGGATAACCGTTCGCTTAAAGAATTGCAACAACGCAAAGTATGGCTTGAGCGATTAATTGATGATATTAAGAACGATCGTATTCCTTTTGACCCAGAGAAGGTTAAAGCACAGGCAGAGGCAACAGTGAGAGAATTTAACAATTTAATATTTTCCTCTATAGCTAATATAGGTGATGATGTTCTAAGGAACAATTGGTCAAAATTCGCAACTCTTGCCATTCCAAGAAGAGAGGCTTCGATTAAAACCCCAGAGGGGCTTGCAGAATATATGATAGCAGCTCCACAGAGGGTGACCTATACCGGGATCCCTATTGAACCAGAAAAATTGTCAGCCTTAGCAGAATTGGGAGTTCCAGTAAGTACAAGAGAAGAGTTGCTTTCTTTATATCGAAGTTTAATGTATTTCATTTTCGATAATCAAGCGCCAGTTGAAAATGACCTTGAAGCTGTCGCTGTTCTTGCAAATGGGGGAAATGAAAGTAAGGCCATGACAACCCAAGAAATATTCTCTGGTTTTAAAGATTCCGCCAAGTTTCAAGAGCTTAATCAATCAAGGGATCCTAGTCAAAAACGCCTTGCTCTTTTGATTTTAACAATAGTTAATGTTAAAGATGGATCTAATTTGGCAAGAGCTGCTAGCGCTGCTTTGGCAACCTATCAAGTAGTGGAAGCTTCTCAACTTGAAACTCCAGGAAAATTGAATGATGTTGCTGGCACTATTGAAGATATCGCAAGAAATCTACCAGAAGTAAAAGGTTTAAAAGACTATCCGATTTGGATTTCTGATCTTGCAGCAGATAGAATCTTTAAACTTAAGAATTTAGGAGAAGAATTAATCAGTCTGAGAGATCAGCTTGCATTACCAACAGAGGTCGATTTTAATAATGTATTCCAAAATATAAGAACAGTTGAATTTATAGGGGTGCATTTAGCGCGTATTCTAGATTACGTATTAGGCGGTGAGAGGGAATCTAGCAGT
>JBAXBI010000335.1:0-1799 GCA_037142055.1 Candidatus Omnitrophota bacterium
TTTTTCTGACGAATAGAAGCAGCAGCATGATCATCCATAGCAACAACTTCTGGCGCATGGATAATCTCAACCATTTCACGAGGATAAGAATACTTCTTTAGCTCTGCTTCAACACGATCTTGTTGCCCCACCAAAGCAATGGGAACTTGGAATTCTTTAATAGCTTCGACAACTCCGGCAATAACATTCTCCGGAGCATAGTCCCCGCCCATAGCATCAACAACAATTTTCATGAAGTGCCCCTTTATTTAGAGGATTTGGAAACTTCTACGATTTGAGTCCCCTTGTAAAACCCACAGAATGGACATACCCGATGAGAAATTCCGGGTTTCTGGCATTGTGGACATTTACGAAGGCTAGCAACTGTCACCTTCCAGTGTGTACGGCGCTTACGTCCGCGTGTTTTGGAATGTTGACGTTTTGGTAATGGCATGATTCATTCTCCTTTAAGTGTACGGGCGGGGTTGACCCCACCCCTACGTTATTTACATTTACACTTTTCTATGTTTAAATTCACCCCACAACCTGGGCAAATCCCTTTACAATCATCCTTACATAAGATCCTTGCTGGTGTAGCAAGAATCATTTCCTGACGAATTTCTTCCCCTAAATCAATGTCTTCAAGCTCTGCTGTAAGTTCAAAATTGAAATCATATTCATTCTCATACTCTTCATGAAAATCTTCTAGACAACGTGAACAAAGATAACCATAATCTGCTTTGACTTTCGTATGTGCAATAATCTGATCATCTACCCGCTTAATCTTAGCATCAACTGTTATAGGCGAACGCAGATCAACTTCCTTATGAGTTAAACCTATCTGCTCCATAGGAAATGTTTGAACAATTTCCAAACCCTTAGATTTTACATCCTTAACTGCAATCTTAATCATCTACAAAGCCGTTGTTTTAATTTACGTTCCACACCTTTTGGCACAAATGAAGATATATCAGCATTAACACTTGCCACCTCTTTTAAAATGCTTGAGGAGACAAATGATACATGCGCCGAGGGCATTAAAAAGACAGTTTCGATATCTTCCGCTAACCGACGGTTGGTCAACGCTATTTGAAATTCATAATCAAAATCCGAAGTCATACGTAAACCTCGAATTAAAACATTAATCTTTTTGCGTCTTGCATATTCAATAACCAAAGAATCAAAAGTATCAACCTCCACACCTTTAATACCTTTAGTTGCTTCTTTAAGCATCTCGACACGTTCTTTAATATTAAAAAGAGCCTTCTTACTAGAATTATTAGCAACCGCCACCACTACCCGATCGAAAACATGCGCCGCCCGTTCAATCACATCTAAATGGCCGTTAGTTACAGGATCAAAACTGCCTGGATAAATAGCAGACTTCGAATAAGCCATTATTATGCACTATCTTTCTTTAAAATCGTTAAATAAGACGACCCATATCGACGCTCAGTCAAAACTGAGAAACCATCGGGGATATCCAATAAATCTGTACGATCATACTGGGCTACTACCAAACTGCGAGCGTGTAATATATCATTGGCACTTAAGAGTTTCAAGGTTTTTTTAGCTAGTTTAAGTCCGTAGGGAGGATCGAAAAAAACGATATCAAATGGCTTATGTACGGCGGATAGCTTCTTTATGGTAGCCATCGCATCAGATTGAAAGAGCCTATATGAATCTCCTAAATCAATTCCTAAGAGTTCACAATTATCCCGGATCACTTGGGCATTCTTAGGATCATGTTCAACCATAATGACAGAGCTTGCCCCCATGGAAATAGCCTCCAAACTCATAGCCCCGCTTCCAGCATAAAG
>JBAXBI010000336.1:0-1799 GCA_037142055.1 Candidatus Omnitrophota bacterium
CGTATCGGAGAACATATCTACATCCTGCAGGGGATTACCTAATTGAACTGGCACCCCTAACTCAACATTTAAAAGTTCAGGCAATCTTCTAAGCAAAGCCCCACCACCGAACATAATAAGCTTGTCAATTTTACCAGCATGCCTTTTATCCTGATAATAATCGAATGATCTATTTATTTCTCGAGCCAATTGCTCGAGTTTAGGACGCAATAAAGAAAGAGCCTGGTTGGCTGTGATCTTTGCTCTTACAAGAAAATCCTCCTCAGGAAAAGGAATGCCATGTTCTTTCTTGACCTCTTCAGCCTCTTCCATAGTCAATTCAATCTTTCCCATATCAGTAAAAAGCGAACTCGTTAAACTTTTAGTAAAATCAAGCCCAGTGACATTAATTTTGCGAGAAAATTCTAATTGAGAGGCTCTATAAACATTTAATTCACTTGCCATTGAACCTATTTCAATGGTTGCTATAATTTCCTGTTCCTTGAACTTACATTTCTTAATAATATTTTCTATAGCAATTGAAAGAGGTATAATTCTGACGATATTGATCCCAGTCGATTCCCCTACCCCAAAAAGCTTCTTTAACCCCTCTAAAGGATCAGATTGTTGAGGCTTAAACTTAGCTAAAAGACTATCCACAGAACTCTTAGGAGTAGCAACCACTCGTACGTTATTCTTATCAACGCCTTTGTCAATAATTCGCCCCATTAACTGAAAATCTATTATAGGATTTTCGATAGCAAAAAGTTGTGAACTGCTCACTTCTAATTTAACGGCATCAGGAAGTTCTGTAACAGGCATCAAAGGCATGGCGATATGGTCAATAACTGTTTTAGGATTGGCGACAATGCAAATTATCTCTGCATTCTTAGTATTAAACCGCGCTAATACCTTCTTTAACGCCTCAACAGTGGCAGATTCTCTTTGATCCTCATTAGTGACGATGATTTTCTCAACAGCCACCTTAATGATCGTTGGTTTACCTTGATAAATAGCTCTTTGGGCTACATTCACTGAAGTAAATCCAATTTCAATACCGATTACAGATTTGCCCCTGCCTAAAGTTTCTTGGAGCTTCAAGATCTCAGGGCTTGCTAGATTCTTCTTTAATGGCGTTGTTGGGATATCTTGATTCATAAATTTATGATTTCATTGCCCCCTATGGACATGTGGTTCCTGCTCCTGCGGGTTCATTCCAAGTACTAGAACCTGCCACCGGTAAAAGTACTCCTGGTTTAACTGTTGTCGGCGTTGATCCTGTAATATAATTAATAGCCTGTGTACTTAAACTAGTAACTACTACCTGAACGGTTCTGGAGACACCATTATACAATCCACAAGAAGTAATCTTAATATCAGGAGACGAATCCTGAACCCACATTGTATAGGTACTACCTGCCAATGAATCATAACAGGGAGAGGTTGGGGACCCAAACCTCGCACATTGGACCGAAGGCATAGGCGACCCTGTCGGATAAATGACTGTTCGCCACGACCCGTTCGTTGAATTATCAGGCGAATTATTCAACAAATAAAACACAGCTTTATTCACTCCTGCCTCTGCTAAATATAAAGCTTGAACGTTATCCGCCTGCCTCTGAGAATTAGTACCTGAAGTAACAGCTATGTTAAATAAAGTGGCTGACATAACCACTAAAACAAGCAAAAAAAGCAAAGTTATTAATAAAACACTGCTACGATTATAAAAAAGTTTTTGCTTCATAAATCCCTCTAATTCGTCGCATACCCCGTATAAAGCTGCATAACTTCCCCAGCAGACAAAGCTCGATTATAAATAC
>JBAXBI010000337.1:0-1799 GCA_037142055.1 Candidatus Omnitrophota bacterium
CCAACATGTTCAAGGAAAATGTAACCGTGAAGATTTTGCCACTGTTAGATTTCCTACAAGATTTTGGGTTATTCCGAAAGTAAAAGAAGGCATTATTGCTAATATAAATAATGGTGCTGAAGGATTAGATGTATTTGGAACCAATTTTTATGCCACCAAAGCTAACTTAACTTCTGATGCTATGAATTGTTGGATAAAAGACCACAACAGCACCAAAGATTGCGCAGATTATAAAAGCTCTAAAAAAGAACTTAAACCAGGTACAGCCAAAGAACGTTTAGCTGCAGGTTTAGAAAAAGAGGCAAAAGGTCCAAAGGTTTACCTATGCGATTATTGCCCTTACAAGTCTATTGTTCAAAAGAAAGCCTTTAAGAAACAAGGACATTACGATTGATGGCACTTAATATAGAAACTGCATTTATTATTGCAATGCGGGCAGATGGTTCATTTTTTGCCACTACTAATTTTAATACAGAGTTTGAGATGCAACGAGAAGCCAAAGCTTCTGATATCAAACACGGCTGTAACGACATCCTAACCCTTTTAGAAAACAACGATTTAGCCAACCTTATTGTGACTAAATTGGCAGCTGAGCCTCAATCTGAGTCGGAAAAGACGGCTAGTTCAATGCGCCAAGCTCTATCTGAAAAGGGTATACTGTAACTACACAGTAAGGGGCTCTAATGGCAACTCCTCGCAAGAAACAAACAGCGAAAGCTGTTAAATCTGATGAGCTAACACCTTTAGATATTCATGCAATTCAATTGCACGAACTGTATAAATCATTTCGTAAAGCAGGATTTCCTGTAGATATTTCCATGGCGCTTATTACAGATAAAGGCGCACACCCTGATTGGTTTTACACTTTAGTCCCAGATTTAGAACTATTAGAAGACGAAGAAGACGAAGACTAGAGATATACTGTCCTAATGGACTTTAACGTTGCATTGACTAAACATGCAACACCTGTGTCCTTAGAACCAGCAGATACTTCGTATTTTAGCGCCCCTGCAGCTGGATTAGACCCCAGATTATTTAGGGATAACCACCTTATAGGTAGTGTTCGTAATGGAATCCTTAGCATTTTATTTGACCATTTACGTCGCCATTATTATAACCCTGAAGCTTATGTTCACGTATGGTTGGCAGGCAGTGGAGTTTCTTACCAATGGGCGGCAAATCGCACACCAGCAGATTTAGATTGTTTAGTAGGCATTGACTACGTAGCGTTCCGCAAATCCAACACAAAATTTGTAGGACTAAGCGACCAAGAAATTGCCTCAATGATTAACGAAGATTTTCGCGCTGAGTTGTACCCACAGACGGAGAATTACCTGGATTCCTTTGAGCTTACTTTCTATGTCAATGTTGCCTCAGATATTCGCACCATAAAACCTTACGCTGCCTATTCATTAACAGATGATGATTGGACAGTAGAACCATCAGAGCCTACTTTGAACCCAAAGAAAGATTGGGAAAGAAAGATAACTCGTGATGAAAGCATGACCGTAGAAATTTTAGAACGTTACTCACAAGCCCTTGCCAATATAGGAACAGCCACTACCGACACAGCCCGAGTTAATTCTGAAGCTGTGCTGAAAGCAGTTAAGAAAAAGCTTGCAAAGGATCTTGCCGGAATGATGGGGGTTGATGCAGTAATATCTGTTGATTAAGAATTGCGCTTAGACGGAATGGCAGCCGGGAAAGACCGGCATCCGATCAGGATACAGAATAAAATAATGGAGCTGTGCGGGTTCGAATCCCATCCTGATCACAAAACCCAATTAAAACCACACATT
>JBAXBI010000338.1:0-1793 GCA_037142055.1 Candidatus Omnitrophota bacterium
ATACGATTATTTCCGTCTGCTCTTCGCCCATATCGGCAAACCCCATTGCCCACACTGTAGTAAACCGGTACAAAAACAATCCGTACAAGAAATAGCCGATACTATCATGAAAAAACCTGCCGGCACTAAGCTTTTGGTCTTGGCCCCACTGGTCCGTGGTCGCAAAGGCGAATATCGAAATATTCAAGCTCAAGTAGTCAAATCTGGTTTTGCAAGACTGAGAGTTAATGGCAAGATTTACGATACGCAGGAGAAAATTAAACTGGATAAATATAAAATTCATAATATTGAGGTTGTCGTCGATCGTTTAAGTATTCGAGAGGATATTCGTAAACGCCTTTTTGATTCTGTTGAAACAGCCCTTAAAGTGGGAGAGGGTATTGTTATCGTTGATTTTAATGGTCTCAAGCCTGATCAAACTTTTAGTGAGCGTTATGCGTGTATGGATTGTGGAATTTCTTTAAGTGAAATTCAGCCAAGGATATTTTCATTTAATTCTCCGTATGGCGCTTGTGAAGAGTGCAAGGGCTTGGGAACTAAAATGGAAATTGAACCTGATGCTTTGGTGCCCGATACGAGCAAACCATGGACAACGGCCATTGCTCCTTGGAAGAGGGGGCAACGTGGCTACATGATGTATTATCGCGCAGTCTTGCGGGAGATAGCTAATATTTATGATATTGACCCTAAATTACCTTTTAGTCAGTTAGATAAGAAATCTAAGAATATTATTTTTTATGGTTCTGATGATGAAATTTGGGGGCGTACTTTTGAAGGAGTTATTGGATACCTAGAACGTTTGTTTAAGGAAACAGATAGCGATTGGCTTAAGGAAGAAATTTCTTCATTTATGTCTGTTTCTTCTTGTCCCTCCTGCCAAGGCCGGCGCTTAAAGAAGGAATCTTTGGCTGTCAAGATTTCAGGGAGTAATATTGCTGATATTAGCGAGCTTTCCATTAAAGAAGCTAAGGCTTTCTTTAATAATTTAAAGCTTTCTAAGGATAAGCAAATAATTAGTATGGAAGTTCTTAAGGAAATTAATCGTCGTTTGGATTTTTGTATCAATGTTGGACTAGAATATTTAACGTTAGATCGTCGTAGCGCCACTCTTTCCGGCGGTGAGGCAGAGCGAATTCGTTTAGCTACTCAGGTTGGCTCCGGTTTAGTAGGAGTTATCTATGTTCTTGATGAGCCAAGCATTGGTCTTCATCAAAAAGATAATGGTAGGCTTTTATCAACCTTGCATGCACTAAGGGATTTAGGAAACACGCTAATTGTCGTTGAGCATGATGAAGATACTATTCGTCGGGCTGACTATGTGATTGATTTAGGACCTGGAGCAGGGGAGCATGGAGGGAAGGTTATTTACGCTGGAGCTGTTAAGGGGCTTATAGAATGTAAGGATTCCTTAACGGGTCAATATCTTAATGGTACTTTTCAGATTCAAACACCTTTAAACCGTCGAGATATTGTTAATACAAAATTTCTTAATATTATAGGGGCAAAGGAGCATAATTTAAAAAATATTGATGTAACTATTCCTTTGGGAACTTTTGTCTGTGTCACAGGAGTCTCAGGGTCGGGTAAATCCACTTTAGTGGAGGAGGTTTTACATAAGGCTCTTAGTTATAAATTACATGGAACAAAAATAAAACCAGGGAAATATAAGAAAATTGAAGGGTTGCAACATATTGATAAAGTGATTGTTGTTGATCAATCGCCGATTGGGCGTACACCACGATCAAATCCTGCCACTTATACAGGAATGTTTTCTGATATTCGTAATTTATTCA
>JBAXBI010000339.1:0-1785 GCA_037142055.1 Candidatus Omnitrophota bacterium
TCCAAAACAGCCTCATGAAAGATGTGTATATCAACAAGAACAAAGTCGTTGGTGTAAATCTTGAGGATCCTTCTGTTAAAGAGCGGATCTATGATCGATATGTTCAGGCGTATAAAAAGGGAGCGTTTGACTATATCAAGGAAGACCAAACGCCAGAGGGGCAGGTTGTGCCGAAAAAATATTTTTCGGGCGGGATCCCGATGGCAATGAATTTAAGACGTGATGGTGCAAAAGGCGATGTTAAAAGTGAGGGTGCGACCATAGCTCTTACAGTGGATTTGAGAGATGCTGCCATGAACAGTTCAGAGGACCAAGCAAGAGCTGGAGACAGGGTTAGCTTTATTAAGAAGCTGTTAAATGGGGCATTTAGTGAACAGGAATTAAATGACTATTTACCGGAATTAATTAAGTTTTGTATTGAGATGAGCGAAAAAGAAAGGTATTTGTTTGAATACGGTTTTCCTGCTGCAAAAAGTTTAATAGCTAGCCGAGAGGATTTAATATCTATTGGGCAAGATTTGATCACCATGAGGGATTCTCAGACTAGTTCTGAAGACAAACAAGGGTATCGTTTATTTTCTGATGGTATCCCAGGAGTAAAAGAGGCTTTAGGTGAGAATAATCTTAAGAAGTATTGGAGGAGTTTAGTTAAATTAAGTAAAGCCTCAAAAGGGCCATATTATAGGTTTTTAAAATATGATTTACCTAGATTGCACAAAAATTTTGATGTCGATTGGAGCATTATTTTTGAGATATGTGAGTTGGTTGAAAGTGATGTTGATAGTTTGGTCGGTTATGGGTTTCCTTTTGCAAAATATCTTATAAAGAATGCTGAGGATTTTAAGGTAATTGGTAAACAATTGGCTGAACTTTGCAGGATATTCGGGTGGAGAGCGGAGATTGCTTTTAAAGATATTCTTCCATTTTTATCGGATATGATCCAAGATCGCAAGAGTTTACAGAATGTTGGTGAAGATGTGGCAGTGTTGTTAAGTGGTACGAGAAACTGGCCACATATGTTAAAAAGCAGCCTTTCTTGGACAAGACAGAGCCTGGGCGATGAGGATTTTAAGAATTATTGGAAAGAATTGGTTGAAGTTTTTTAATGTTTCTTTGAAACCAATAAATTTGAATGATGTGTTTTACCATTTCAACATCTTGGTAACCTGTCATTTCTGAAAAACGCTCTAATTCTTGAGCAGCTTGATTTAATTTACCTTGTTTTTGGTGAACTTCTGCTTTCATGAGCGTGACTGTTTTTAAGTCTTCTTCTTTAAGATTTAATTTACCGATTTCATTCAGTTCGTGTTCACTTTCATTGAATTGCTTTAAGCCAACCAATGTTTTGGCCTGGATCAACTTACATTGGAGTACGATTTTTTGGTTTTTGAACTGACGAATGCATTCTTTCGTTCTAGTAAGAATTTCAGTTGAATCCGTAGAGGATAACGTGATTTTCAAATGGGTATCCGAAGATAATTCTTGTATTTTATCCACGAATTTAGGGTCAATCCAGTTCTTCTTGGTTAATAACTTTTGGGTAATATTATAGAGTTGATTCCAATCCTGGGAAAGTAATAAAGTATCTAAGAAGATTGAGGTTGCTACTTTTGCTTCCTCACTTGATGAATTAAGTAGAGAAAAAGATTCCAATTCCTTTAAAGCCTCTTTTCGATCTAAGTATTCATATTTTAATTTGTAAGCTTCTAATTGAAAAGAAAATGAATCAATGTTTTTTGCAGATATAGGGTCTAAAACCCAGTTTAACCATTCTTGCACAACAGT
>JBAXBI010000340.1:0-1784 GCA_037142055.1 Candidatus Omnitrophota bacterium
CTGGGAATTCTATATTTATAAATAGAATGTCAAGCCCTATCTCTAATCTTCCGCCCTTAGTTTATGGTAGTATGCCTAATGATGGCGGTCAATTAATTTTATCAACTCAAGAAAAAGATATTATAATAAATTCCAATCCTGACATAGAAAAATATATTGTAAAATTTATTGGTGCACATGATTACCTAAATGGGTTTGAGAGATGGTGTTTGTATATTAAAGATTCACAAATTGAAGGTGCTATTAAAAATGAGTTTATTTCTGATAGATTGGAAAGAGTAAAAGAAATTCGTCTTAAAAGTACAGAAAAAAGCACAAGAAATTTAGCCATAACACCACACAAATTTTATTTTACAGCACACAAAGAAACAGACTCAATAATAATTCCTAGACATTCTTCTGAAAGAAGAGAATATATTCCTTGTGGTTTTCTAACAAATAAAACCATTATTGCAGATTCTGCATTAGCTATTTATGATGCAAGACCTTGGCATTTTTCATTAATAATGTCAAAAATCCACATGGTTTGGGTCTGTTCATTAGCTGGTAGAATAAAAACTGACTATAGATATTCGGCATCCCTTTGCTACAACACCTTCCCCTTACCACCCATATCCGAAAAACAAAAACAGGAATTGGAGCAATGCACCTACCGCATCCTCTCGGAGCGAGAGCAACACAGCGAGAAAACGCTGGCACAGCTCTACGACCCCGACAAAATGCCCGAGGGTCTGCGCGAGGCACATCGCCTCAACGACCTCGCCGTGGAGCGCTGCTACCGCAGCCGCCCCTTCGAGAGCGACGAAGAACGCCTCGAATACCTCTTCAAGCTCTATGAGCAAATGATAGAGGA
This sequence comes from Candidatus Omnitrophota bacterium, assembly GCA_037142055.1. Classification (GTDB taxonomy): domain Bacteria; phylum Omnitrophota; class Gorgyraeia; order Zapsychrales; family Fredricksoniimonadaceae; genus JACQCF01. Next base: position 854 of record JBAXBI010000340.1, read on the forward strand.
AGAGAAAGAGCGAGGGACGCTGTTTGGGAAAAAAAGTCTTAACCGCTGATTTTTGTGATTAAATGATTGGCTGTGATGTGCGTACATGAAGGAACTGCACAAAAAGGATGATAAAGATGAGAATAGTTTCCTAAGAGAGATAAAAAATGATACGATGATAATCAATGATAAATACAAATATTCTGAACTGACAGGCACTGTGATAGCGTGTGCGATGGAGGTACACAAAATATTGGGAAACGGATTTCAGGAAGTGATTTATCAAAGAGCACTTGCGAAAGAGATGTCTTTGAGAGGTGTAGCATATAGCAGAGAACACGAAATGCCAATTTTCTACAAGAATGATCGTATCGGAACACGCAGAGTTGATTTTCTAGTGAATGACCTCATTTCGGTAGAGATAAAAGCCGTCACTAAATTAGAAGATGTGCATTTGGCTCAAGCTATCAACTACCTCGAAGCCTACAATTTGGAAGTGGGTCTATTGATAAATTTTGGCGCAAAGAGTTTAGAATTTAAGCGATTAATCAATTCGAAGTTTAATCAGGAAAAATGTCTTAACCGCTGATTTAGTTGATTAAATGATTGGCTATGATTGAGGATAGCTGCGATTAATCACGTTGTGAAAAAGTGGAATCAGGTTAACCAATTAAATCAATTAAAAATCAGCGGTTAAGACAATGTTGTTAATTGAGAATGAAGGTTGCGGCGAGTAAATAGAATAAAAGCCGTTTTTTCTAAAAAAGCAAAATCCGCTTGGATTAAACCAAACGGACTCGTAACATTTTCAACGCTTACGCCGTAGCTGGTTGATATGCTGAGGCAAAGATAATATAAGAACAAAATAAACGCTTAAAATTAAATATGAAGTATTACCTTTTTTTAGATGAATGTGGCGATCAGAATTTAAGCAATTACAATCCTGATTTCC
>JBAXBI010000341.1:0-1780 GCA_037142055.1 Candidatus Omnitrophota bacterium
CTTCTTGGTCATGTTTACAGTTGCCATAGCCAAATCACCACTATTCATGGAACTCAATTCTTCAGGAGTTGCCATCTGTGCTCGGTCGAGAATTTTGGGAATCCCTAAACTTTTTGCCAACCCACCTGAGAAATATTTGCGTGGAATTGGTTGCTTACTGACCACATCCATTTCTTCTTTGATGTAGTTAAAGGCTCCCTTTTTATAGGCTTGCAAATATTGTTCATAAATTTTCTCTTTAACTGCGGGATCATTGGACAAAACCCCGCCTGTCTTTTCCTTGTTACTATAAACTTGATTGAGCAAAGCATTCTTCAAAGCCACCTTAAACCATGTAGCTAGAATCATTGAATGAAACATTTGGCGCAAAGGCGCAAAATTCTGCCCTTGGTTAACTTCTTTTTCAAGTTCAGGAATAATGATTTCACGAACAATTTGTGAGGCAATTGTGTGCTCGTTATTTTCTTTTTTAACAGTGCTAATGGCTGATTGCTTGGCGAGGGCCATGTAATCTTCTTCCAGCATGACCTTTAAATGCGAACCTATAACATAAGCCACGTTGTTACGTTCCAAGACTTTAGCCTTATCTGCTAAAATCCATACTTTATTAAATGTGTTAACGGGGACTTCAGATGTACCAAACATCTGTTGAGATTTGGCGTAGACTCTATTCCAAAAATCTTTACCTAATTGTTTCTCTGGATAAATAAGTGATGCGGTTAACTGCTTGAGTATATAATCTTGAGCCAACATGTCACGGCCAAGTTCTGTTTTGCCCAATTGGTCTGGGATCATCCTATCTTTCTCATACGGAGATAAGTTGACCCATAAATCATCTTCCTTGATCGTTAACGAGGCAAAGAAATATTTAATAAGCTTTTCGGATTCAGCCTTAAATTGAGGGCCATTCACCTTAAGACCAGATTTGCCAGCATCAAGAATAAAATCAAAAAGAAGGGGGTTTTCAGGATGAACTTTCAGCCCTTTAATCATTACAGGCATGTAGGCTGGGCTTAAATTCACCATTGTTCCTGGCTCAGGTAAGCCTAGTGTATTTGCTTTGGCTTGAGGAACTGGAATAATAAATGTGGCCAAGAAACAGGTAACTAAAACGTAATTTATTATCTTTTTAAACATCACCACTGTCTCCAAAGGTAAATTAAGGGGTACGGGGCAAGTATAGCATATATATAATAAAGATTGCCAATTGGGGGAGCCAAAAAATTTAGAATTAAAATGATAGAATTACGGATAAATCAGCTATGAATTCTCTCTAAAAACTCAAATAAAGTCATGTAGTAGTGCACCCAACGGCCAGCCGTAGGTTTCCAATAGCACGCGCTTTCCTGTTGAGGAAGGTTGCGGTCTTGCTTTAGAGTTACCAACGGTGTTGCCGTTTGTTGGGCTGTTTTCAGTGTGTTCCATTTTCTTTCTTCTTTTGTGTCATTGCGAGGAGCGAAGCGACGAAGCAATCTTTTTTCAATACCCTCGTCATAACACGTTTGCCACGGCTCAATTAATTCAAAGCTGACGATCTCTTGATTCTGAATATTAATTGCCTTAAACAGGATCCTCATAAAGGTCTTTACGAGAAAATCAATCTGGCTATTATCCGTGCTTTTACGTAAATGTAAAAGAAAATCCTGCGTTGCCCTTGAGAGATCAATGGTGTTTCTTTTGTCCAAAATCTTGAGCTGGACGCTCTTGATATCCTGCCTTAACTTCTTCTCCTCATTCCGCAAAAGCTCGGCGCGGTCCTTATAAATCTCAAGGTTAATGC
>JBAXBI010000342.1:0-1772 GCA_037142055.1 Candidatus Omnitrophota bacterium
ATTTTTTTTATCTATTGTTGCCCCTATTTTTTTTAGCTCTAATTTTAATAATTTATCCCTACGATTAAATGCCGGAGCCCATAGAATCCTCGGTGGGTTCTTCGGGGGTAGCTTCAGCAACCGGCTCGACTTCTCCGTCTTCAACCTTGGTAAGTGGGGCTTCGGGAGCTGGAGTAATATCTTCTCCATTAGCTACTTTGTCTCTTAAGTTAGAAATGAAAGCAATTTTAATGTCAGAAGCCTCTATTTGGTCAATGGCGTTCTGTTTGCGTTCTTTCATTAAATCTATATTGCTAGCCAATTCAGAGTTGTCAACAGAAAGGTCGGCTGGTGCATTAAGCTTCTCTAAAACGGCATTACAGCTTTCAAGATCGATAATGGCTTGTAGCTTCTCACCGGTAATAGTGGCGAGCTGGTTGTCTAAAAACTTCAAAGAAGCGAACTGTAAGGGGTCGGAATTGTAAGCAATAGTGATATTATCAGGGGAAAAACTGACAAAAACGTCGGTGTCATTCACCTGTTTAAGATATTCATTTAAATTTTCGTCCTTCTTGCCAAAAGTCTTTACGATTTTCATAATAATTGTTTTATTATTTATTATTTAATAATTTAATTTCTGCTTTTAGCTCTTCGATCCGCTCGGTTAAGAACTCTTTATCTTCGTCCGAGATTGTCTCCCTTAAAACTTTAGAATATTGCCGCTTTTTCTTTCTCAAGCACTTTATCTTATAGGCGGTGCGGATTGACAGGGAGATCATATAAACAAAAAAAACACTATCGGGAGTGTTTTGCCTTAAATGCTCTATCTATTTTTAAAAATTGGAGTCTCATCATAATTTGTCAGTTACGATTACCGGCTTATCTTTTAGGTAGCCGATAACTCCGTCCTTCCTCCGTCTCTGCTCCTTCAAGCTCAACGGCTGAAAATCCGGGGAAGCGACTGTGCGCCATACTTCCTTTGGACTTATTGTCATATTTGTTTTGGTGGCGGTTGTGCCAGGTTTTACCCATAAAAATTGACAGGTATAATATACAATATTATCTTATCATTTTTAGGCAATTAAAAAAACATTTTTCGGACAAAAATTTTATTTGAAAAAGTGGATAACTTTTCAGGACACTTTTGCCCCTTGTTTATAGGTGTTTTAGAGAGTTGACACGATAGTATAGATTTGATACAATATCATTATCAAGATAGCGACTAGACGACAGGCTCAAAAATAATATCTCAAAAGAGATTAAAAAATAACCCCTCCGCCCGGTAAATAACTATCTTACTAAAAACTAATTACAAAAATATGTATTTATCAAATTGTTGCGGAGCCGACATCGCCTATCTTGAAAAAACTAGCGAAGGTGTAATGGGTATCTGCTCGGACTGCCACGAACATTGTGGAGCGGAAGATCCCGACCTTCACGAGCAAGCTGGACTAGTTTTCAGCGGAGTTAGCGAAGAGCGCAAAGAATGGATAGGGACAAGGGAACAATGGTATGAGTATGAAAGATTGAGTAATCTTGAATAATATGCGAGAAGAGCTGAAAAATAGCATAGAAAAAGCCCTCGAACACGCCGTCCTTCAAGAAGCGGTCAATAGACTTACTGAGAAGCAGGCTAAATACGCCGAAATGCTTTGCGAGAATATTGAGATGAAAGATGACAAAGGTCAAAGGTGGAAATTTTACTACAAGACGCCAGAAGAAAGCAAAAAGATACTCAAAGAAATGTTAGGGGCTAGAAAAGAGAGAGAATATCACGGCACCGGTCAATATAG
>JBAXBI010000343.1:0-1751 GCA_037142055.1 Candidatus Omnitrophota bacterium
GGCAAGTCAGACATTTTTAGGGGAACACGAATATCAGCTTCATACCTATGATAGCCTGAGAATAACAGCAACGCTGTTTTCTATAAGGGACAAAATTACTGATAAAGGGGATTCATATTTTGATCTTATAGGGCTGTCAAACCCAGTCATTGCAATACTTCAAGAATCTTCCCATTAATATTTAAGATTAACCCCTAGAAATGTCTGACTTGAATATGGGCTTGCCCCTAGCTCGCCCTACACCTAGTCTTATTTGGGGCTTGCTTGTTTTAGGAGTGAAACGCCGTAAAGTAGAACAGGCTTAATTTTTACGAGCGGATACAAAACATATTAGCCTCTGTCTTTACGCTCAACCACTGTATTTGCAGGCTCTTCAGCGCATAACGGCGTTTTCAATATTTCTGACAAAAGGGACAGATTTACAGCCATGGACATAATTAGGGGGAGCGAAAAGCCGTAAAGTAGGAGTATAAAGACGTAGATTGCTTGCATAAAGACGTAAGGTGGATATGGCCCCCGGATTTACTTAACTTGATGTTCTCGGTAAGATTAAGCCATGGGACAACTTCTCGGCGCAATCTTCCAGCTAGTCTTTGCAGTACTTAGCTTAATCCTCAAATTTTGCCTTGGATGGATCTACCACGTCGAAGAAAACGGATTATTATGGATCATCAAAAGAAAATTCCGGAAAACTTCAAAGAAAGATGATCTGTTTAAAGCGGTCTTATGGCTAGAAGGCTATCTAAAGGCAGCCTACTTCATACCTCCAGCAAGATACTTCTTTTATGACGCATTATTAATATACATATTTGCCGGGGATTTTAAGTGGTTGTCGTACCCCTTAGCAACCATAATATTTTCAGCGGCCTTGATTTTTGGTTTCCTCGGGAAACGCCATCTTTTCATGTTAGGACCACAAGCCCTATTAAATGAAATAGATAATGAGTGGGGCATGACGTTACAGGTTGAGAAAAAACCATATGGATCAGCGAAATGGATTACGCCACAACGACTGTTAGAAATTATGAACCCATTGAATAGCGGACTTACTATTAGCGGAGCCATGCGCGAATCCTTGCCTTGCTATAATAAAATAGATCTCGACCGGTCATTTAAACACTTACTTGTTTTAGGAACGAGTGGATCCAGAAAAACACAAAACATTATTATCCCAAACATATTAGAACAGAGCGTTGGCTCTATGGTTATTATGGACCCCAAGGGCGAGTTATATGAAAAGACAGCAACGATAAAGCATCATCAAGGCTATAAAATTCTAAAGTTTGACCCGCTAAACATTCATTCAGGCGGAACAAGCCTGTTTAATCCACTTAATAAAGTCAAAAAGCTGTCGCAAGCCAAAGAAATCGCGCACATAATTATGAGTCAAAACCAATCGGACCCTACAGATCCATTTTGGCGTGACGCCGCTGAATCATTACTTGCCGTCCTCATCATGCTACTAAAAACTGCGCCCAATGGCGACGTAGCAACGTTTTCAAATGTTAAAAGGATCCTCGTCTATCCGGACGCTGTGCTGGCCGAGTTTGTAAACCGATACTGTAATGATGACGTACAAGAAGAATTTATTATGTTCATGCGTTCTAGTGATAAGGTTCGGCAAAGCATTCTTGCGACCATGCTGGCGGCTATTAAGGTCTATGGCGACGAACATATCAGGCATGCTTCAACGGCTCACAACCTTGATTTAGCCGCTATTAGGAAGGAAAACACCACATTATATCTGTGTG
>JBAXBI010000344.1:0-1747 GCA_037142055.1 Candidatus Omnitrophota bacterium
GATGGAACCATTGAATATTGTAAGGAGCAGGGATACCCACTTTATATTCAGCAGAAAAAAGGCATGCGTTTCGCCTATGCAGAGGTGTGGGATAAAATTACTGGTGATGTTGTTTTGACGTTTAGTCCTGATGGGAATTCTATTCCTGAATTGATTCCCCAATGCATTGAGAAGATGAAGGAAGGCTATGACATGGTCATTGTCTCTCGGTATAAAGATGGGGCAAAGAGTCAGGATGATGATACGGTTACTGGTTTTGGAAACTGGGTATTTACGACCATGATTAGCATTTGTCATGGTTTTCACTATACAGATGCTATGGTTATTTACAGGGCGTATAAGAAACTAGCTTATGATTTAAATTTAAATGACGAAAAAGCATATGCAGTTCCGGAGAAACTGTTCAATACACGTGTAAGTTGGGAACCGTTGTTGTCAATTCGTGCGGCCCGCCAGAAATTAAAGATTGCTGAGATTCCAGGCGACGAGCCTCCTCGTGTAGCAGGCAAGCGTAAGTTGCAAGTATTTCCTTGGGGGGCAGTCTTTTTATATCAGAATTTTAGGGAAATTTTTGTTAAAAAGTATTAAGGCGTAAAACTCTATATGAAGAAACTTGATGTTTTATTTATTCATCCTAATGCAGCGTTTCGAATTTATCAGGATTTAGCGCAGCACTATTCCGCCATTGAACCTCCCATATGGGCTGGGATGTTAGCTAACCACTGCCGTATGAAGGGTTTTAGCGTTGATATTCTTGATTGCGAAGCTCTTCATATTAACGATCAACAAGCAGCAGAGCTTATTAAGAAAGTAAACCCCCGATTAGTTTGTTTTGTCGTGTATGGCCAACAACCATCTGCCAGCTCACAGAATATGGAAGGGGCAACGATTTTAGCGGCTGTTCTTAAAGATCTAGTTGCTGATATTAAGATACTTTTTGTAGGAGGCCATGTTGCCGCTCTTTCTCGTGAAGTATTAGAAAAACATAAAGCCATTGATTTTGTTTGCCAAAATGAAGGTGTCTATACCATTTCTACTTTATTGCAGACTAATTTCAATGATAAATTGGACCAAGTTTTAGGGCTTGGTTACAGAAAAGATGGAGAAATTGTTCTTAACCTTCCTTCTCCCATTGTTGCAAAAGCAGATTTATCCACTCAATTGCCAGGGATTGCTTGGGATCTTTTACCGATGAAGAATTATCGTACGGCATTATGGCACGCGTATCCAAATGGTTCAGAACGAAAGCCATTTGCGGCTTTGTATACAAGTCTTGGTTGCCCCATGAAATGTTCTTTTTGCATGATTAACATCATTAATCGTCAGGATAATGAATTCTCCGATGGCTCAGCCGTTTTTCGTTATTGGGAACCAGAATATATCATTAAGGAGTTTGATTTTCTTGCCTCCCAGGGGATCGTTGATATTAAGATTGCCGATGAACTTTTTGTGCTAAATGCTAACCATTTTGTAAAATTATGCGAATTAATCATCCAACGTGGGTATAAGTTTAATATTTGGTGTTATTCACGGGTGGATACCGTACGTGATCAATATTTAGAAATCTTAAAGAAAGCGGGCGTTAATTGGTTGGCTTTAGGTATTGAAAGTGGTAACACCCGAGTGCGTAAAGATGTGACCAAAGGGCGTTTTGAGGATGTAGATATCCGTTCAGTCGTTTCTAAAATCCGTGGGTATGGCATTAATGTGATCGGCAATTATATTTTTGGTCTGCCTGAAGATGATA
>JBAXBI010000345.1:0-1728 GCA_037142055.1 Candidatus Omnitrophota bacterium
TTGAAGTTCTTCGATGCCGGTCTTTCGGTTACGGGCGCGTTCTGCCATGGCGGACAATTCATCAGAAATTTGGATTACGCTTAAACGGTCAACATTTTTTAATACAGGTACCAGAAGGCCACGGTCAGTATCAACGGCTACACCAATGTTTATGTAATCTTTAAGAACAACTTCATTGGTATTCATATCAACCGAAGCATTAAATTGGGGGTATTTCTTTAAGCCTATGGCTATGATTTTAATTAAGTAAGAGGTGATGGAAAGTTTTCTTGTTTGGGTTGAAGAAGCCTTCCGTAGTTTTTCTAGTTCAGTAATATCTGCTTTATCACATTGTGTTACATGAGGAATAGAGTTCCAAGCTGAGGATAGATGTTCAGCTGTTTTACGGCGAACGTTACTCATTGGTTCGCGGCGTAACGAGCCCCATTTGGAGAAATCCGGTAAAAGTTTTTGTCCTGCTGTAGCAGGTACTTGGACACGGCCAGTATTTAAAGCCTTGGCAAATTTTTTAACATCATCAATAGAAATGCGTCCTCCTGGCCCACTGCCGGGGACTTGACCTATATCAATACCAATTTCACGAGCAAATAGACGTACGGAGGGAGCGGCAGCTACATCTTTACGGATAGGCATATGGACAACGGATTCATATTTTGTGTCGTTGCGAAGAGCCGAAGGCGATGAAGCAATCTCTTCTTTAATGGATTGCTTCGCTTTGCTCGCAATGACACTATAAGAAGATTGTTTTGTAACGCTAGATAGAATTTTAAATATAGGTTGCCCCACCTTTATAACGGCACCGTTTTGAATAAGAATTTCTTTGATAAGGGCATCAGAAGGAGAAGGGACTTCCAAAACTGCTTTGTCAGTTTCTAATTCGAGAATATTTTGGCCTTTTTTGATGCTGTCGCCTGCTTTGACGAGAATCTTTGTTATAGTTCCTTTTTCTAGGTTTTCTCCCAAGATGGGGAGGTTCATATTGGTTTCAACATTAGTAGCTGATATGTTGGTAGCTGCAGGAATTGTTTCATTGATAGGAGCCGAAGGCGATGAAGCAATTTCTTCTTTAATAGGTTGTGGTACTTCATTTGCAATAACGCCGGATACACCTAATTGAAAGATGGGTTGACCTATTTTGACGACTGTGCCGGTCTTGATAAGAACTTCGCTGATGACGCCTTCCATATTGGAAGGGATTTCAACAACAGCTTTATCTGTTTCAAGTTCTATAATATTTTGGCCCTTTGTAATTGACTCGCCAACCTTAACTAGAATTTTAGTTACGGTTCCTTGAGTAATATTTTCGCCGATTTCAGGTAGTTTTAATTCGTTCACAATTGTTTCCTTTTATAATGTGTCATTGCGAACCTCGCTTTTTGTTTGGTGAAGCAATCTTTTTAATGATTGTTTCGTCACTTGGTTTATCGCAATGACACGAACTGCTATGAAATCATCGGATTTAATTTATCCGGATTAATTTGTAATTCTGCTTTGGCTTTATTTAACAAGTCGGTGGTAATTTTCTTCTGCTTTAATAAGCTAACAAGAGTAGCCCAAACGATATGTTTAGCATCTACTTCAAAGAAATCGCGTAAGGCTTCACGGCTTTCTGAACGGCCAAATCCGTCGGTTCCAAGCACGGTATAAGGGCCTGGTATCCATTGACGAATGGTGTCTGGTAAGGCTTTAATATAATCAGAAGCGGCTATAAAGACGCCTTTTTCATTT
>JBAXBI010000346.1:0-1722 GCA_037142055.1 Candidatus Omnitrophota bacterium
CAGCCCCTTTGATCGTATGAAAAACACGAAAAATATTGTTGATGGCTTCATTATCATTAGGGTTTGTCTCTAGGATAAGAATGGATTTTTCAGCGTTAGCCAGATGGTCAAAAGCTTCAGCGGCAAAATCTGTAAGATAATCCAGACCGCCGGTAGGATCCAGTTGAGGCGGTTGGGGTATAAAATCTGAAGAAGAATCTAAAGAAACACAGTTGGCTTTCTCAGTACGGATTGTTTGTAATTCTTCAATTATCCCTTTAACATCTTCAAGCGCGGCTTGTTGAGGGTTTAGGGATACGACATCTAACAATTTATGCAAATGCTCAACCACTTTTAAAAGAACTCTAATGATCTCATCATCTGTTTTAATCGTTCCTGTTCTTAAAACAACTAAAAAATCCTCGGCTTCATGAGCAAGTGTGCCTATACTCGAAAGTCCTGTCAAATTAGCCTCTCCCTTAAGAGTGTGAAAAACACGGAAAATATCATCAATCTTTGCATTATCTTCAGGAGATTTTTGCAAAAGCAATAGACTCTTTTTGGCTTCATCAAGTAGCTCTTGGGCTGGAACGACAAATTCAGGAATATCGCTGCCATGTAAATCAAAATATGTCTTAACAATAGAGGTTTTCACACCAGTGGATATTGCTACTAGTTTATCTTCAAGGGATTTAATATACCTTAAAGGATCTTCAGAGCGATCCAGAGAATTCAAAATGATTTTCATAAAACTGCACAAAAACGAAAGGATTTCTTCTAAATCTTGTCTGTTACCAGATGTCTTTAAAGAATTAAGAATGGATGAAGCCTTCGTCAGTACACCTTCTAGTAAAGGCTGTGAGGAAATCTCAGGCTGTGTTCGAAATATAAAAAATGCATACAAAAGCTTTTCAAGATCTTCCATTGAAGTTAAATCAGAAAGATTCACTTTTAAGCTAAACTGATCCGCCCGTTCAATATGTTTTTTCCAATCCGCCATGTTTTCTCTTCTTCCCCTACGTTATGATTTATTCTTAATAGAAACCCCTGGAACTATGGTGGGAAGCCAACCAACCGACGAAATATTTTCTTCAAATACAGATCCCATTCTTATGGCTTCAGCTTCTGTTTGGGTCATAGGATTACTCATAGAAATAAGTTTGATCATTTTGATAAAGATCCTTTGCATTCTCCACAATCTCTTAACTTTTTGAGAGAATGTTTTGGGATGCAAATAAAATTGAACCAGCTCATGAATAGGCTTTGTCATGTCATTGGAAAACTTTCTTAAGAAATCCTTTTCCTGTGGAGTCATCCCAATATCCTCCAAGGTATAAAATATACATTCGATAAGCTCATCGGATATTTTCTGACAATTCTCCTCAGTCATCTCAGATCCTGCCTGAATGCTTGTCATAGAATTACTAAAAGAGGCGCTTGATTTGAGCCTATTGATAAATTCCATGGAAAGTATTTCTTTCTCAATGGGCGATAATTGTTCAATTTTTACAGTTAGGCGGCTGATGATTGGATGCTTGGAGTGTTTTAGGCTAACATCATTCATCTTTTTAAGAGCAGCACTCAATCCGCTAATATCAGCAATAGCTTTGATCTCTTTAAGTATGGGAGAAAGAGGCTCTTTAGGTTTTACGTCTATGCGTTGATATTTGGGTTTGTTAACTCGAGCTACCGTTTTAGAAACTTCTTTAACAGTTCTTCCCAGGTTAAACGCCAGCTTTAAAT
>JBAXBI010000347.1:0-1719 GCA_037142055.1 Candidatus Omnitrophota bacterium
GTATCAGACAAGGACAAAAAGCCGGTTAGTGCGGAAGTATTGACCTTGATGTACGACCGTTCTTTAGAATATTATTTTTCTTCACAATATCCCTGGCTAAATGAACTTTACAATCAACGTCTTTCTTTGGAATATAATTATGGTTTTGATTCAGCAAAGCCAATGACGATTTATCAGGTTCCTGTAACTGAAGGAGTGTTGCAGAAGATATTAAAAAGTTTTGAGCAGCCCTTAGAGGATTTTCAAATCCCTGGCTTGCGTAGCTGGCAAACGTGGCCTCGTAGCCGAAAGACTAGAGGACTTCAAGGTCGTTTGAAATCTTCCAGTGATGACATCGGAGACATGAATATGTCTGCTGCTTATGGGGCACCAAAGGCTGTATTTAAAGCAAAAATTGATAATTTAAAGGAAGCAGAATCTGCTGCTCAATCGAATGAGGGCGGTGAAAAAATATTACAAGATAAGAAATTAGAAGAGAAGTCTTTAAATAGCGAGGGTCTTGTTGCTACGCGCAGAGAATTTGCCGATACGGCATTCTTTAAACCTCATATTGTCACGAGCCCAGATGGGAAAGCATCTTTTAGTCTTAAAGTGCCAGAACAATTAACAGCCTGGAAGGTTAAGGCCTTTGCCTTTACAAAGGATGTTCAAGAGGCTACGGCCACCCAGGAAGCCGTGACCCGCAAAGATCTTATGGTGCGTATTGATGTCCCACGTTTTTTCAGAGAGAAAGATAAGGGCACCATTACCGTCTTTGTGCATAATGAAGGCAAAGAATTGCTCAAAGGGCAATTGAAGTTGGAGGTCAGTGAGGAGGGAGTCAACATTAATTCAAAGATTAAAGTGAAGGATAATTCTAAAGAATTTAGTGTGGAGCCGCATGCGCAAAAAAGTATTGATTGGGCAATCGAGATCCCCTCTGGAGTTACAACATATAAAGTTCGTGCCCAGGCGGTTTCGGGGAAGTTGACAGATGCTGAGGAGCGGCCGCTTCCTATTTTACCGTCGCGTGAACGGTTGACTGAATCACGATTTGTATCTCTTACCGGGAATGTGGCTAAGAAGATGGAGATCAACCTTAACAATGATCCGACCCGTATCAACGAGAGTATGACCTTGCAGGTCGACCCACAATTATTCTTAACGGTCATGAATACCATTCCGTTTCTTGTCCAGTATCCTCATGAATGTGTCGAGCAAACGCTTAATAAGTACGTGCCCCTTGCCATTATGCATCAGGTTTATGAAAAGCATCCGGAAGTCAAGCAAGCTGTCAGTAAGATTCCCAAACGTTCAACTCCTTTGCCAGCCTGGGAGAAGGATGATCCCAATCGTCTGATGAAACTCATGGAAACTCCATGGATGTGGGAGTCGCAGGGTCGGCCAACCATTTGGCCTATTATAGATATGCTAGAACCCTCTACGGTAAAGGCCAAGGAATCGGAGAGTTTAGAAAAATTACGCAATGCCCAACTTCCAAGCGGTGCCTTTCCCTGGTGGTCGGGTGGTGCAGCTGACCCGTATATGACGCTTTATGTACTTGATGGCTTTGCCCAGGCTCGTCGTTATGGGGTGGAGGTTCCCAGGGATATGATCGACAGGGCCCTTTCTTATGTAAATCAGGAGATCCCGCTTCGCTTGAAACCTGAGGCCTATGAATTGTCTTTGATTGCTATGGCCTCCTACGTGGTGACAAGCTATCCAGAGAATGAATTTCCT
>JBAXBI010000348.1:0-1709 GCA_037142055.1 Candidatus Omnitrophota bacterium
AAAGATGCCCCCGAAAAGAAAACCTCTTTAGGTGAGATCCTTTGGTCAGAACCTTCCAGCTGGCTGATGTTCATGGAAGCGGCTCACCTTATGCAACTGACTGATGATGCCACGTTGCGTACGATTATGGATAACTTAGATAGAAGCCATGGCGCACATATCGGTAATCAATATGGGTTTGATGTATCCTTAGCTCATCGTGAACAAGCAATCTTCCCTGATGTAACAGCCCAGGCCTTGCAGGTCGCACGTTTGATTCATCATGATGAAGCTGTCAAAGCATTGAACTATGGGTTAAATAGATATGAACAAAGCAATGGGTTAGTATCCCAGGTAGTTGGCGTGGATGTAAATAAGGCTGATGTTCAGACAGGTTGGGCTTCTGGACAGATCAGTAGAATTTATCCACAAATCAATGGTCAAGCTTGGGCGTTAAGTCCTAAGGCAACAGCCGCTATGTTAGAAGCTAAGAATGATAATGGAATTTATAATCAATCGACACACAACACAACCCCAGTGCAAAGCAATAAAGCACAAATCACCCTTGATCATTCTGGTTCCAACACGATTTGGTATGTCTTAGCCCTTTTAGGGATATATTTGATCGTTCCTTTGATTAATATTCTAAGAGGGAAGATTGTTAAGTCGAATTTGTTCATCAAATCCAAAGCCAATGTCACCAAGACAAATGTGGCTCAGGCGAAGATCTTGATCCAAAAAAGCATTGTTATTACTCAACCCAGCAAAGATGGGCGTGTAATTCTCTTTGATAAAGATTCCCTAGACGTAGTTGCAGCCAATGGATTGGTGGGCTTTATTGCTTATGTTAAGTCTCAGCATCAAGATCTCAAGGACGAGGAATTAAAACAGATTGTCCGTGAATGGTCTTATATTTTCTATAATGAATTTATTTTACAAAAGACCCATTTCAGCAAGGTCTTGCCTCAACATGTTCAAGAGAAAATCAATCGATACATGGCAGCTGGTGAAGAGAGGAAGGCTTTAAAGTTAATTGGCACATGGTGGACGATTGGTCGCTTTAGAAGTTTTCGTCGTATTCGTGGGTTCCGTCCAGAAAAAGGTGTTATCGCGAAATCAAAGATCTCGAGCATTGGTGCAGTTAAGGGCACGATTTTAGATCCAAAGAATAAAAATGGTATTTGGGAACCTTATTCTTTTACAAAGGTTAGACTAAAGCCAAATACTAAATTAAGTGAAGAGGATGTTGAGAAAATTGTAATTAATAAAAAGGATTCTGAAAAAGTCTGGAAGATCTTACAACGGGCTTTAGAGCAAGAAGGTAATTTCTATACTGATCCTCGCTACCATCCACATACATTCATTAATGATTATTTCTGGGGCATGATTGATCAGATGCGCCAAGGGAAATTGAGTGTTGAAGATGGTATTGAGAGTTTAAAGAATAAGGAAAAAGAATATAAAGTTATTAAAAATATTTACGAAGAATCGACTAAAAAGCTTTTTGGAACACCGAAACCAGGAGCAATGGAAAGCAATGACATCCTCGCAGAGCGAGCGAGGGCCATCAATAATGAAGAAATCAGCCCAATTTTTGATAAATATAAGAAATTTGCTCGTGAGCATATGAACGAGGTTGTAAACCCTGTATTAATTAATTGGGCACGTTTCTTGCCGATTGTTCTTTCAATCTTTGCAGGAGTCTTCATCCGTTCTGAAATTGCTAGTTT
>JBAXBI010000349.1:0-1703 GCA_037142055.1 Candidatus Omnitrophota bacterium
CAACGTAAACTGACAAAACACACCCTTCTATGACTGCTTCTTTAATGCTGATATACTTACCCGCTTTTTTATCTTCCAAACTTAATGCAACCCTTCTGTTATCCTTCATAGCCATCACAAAATAACTCTGTGTTTCTCTATGTATAAACTCCATATTTTCTGCATTACAAAACCAACTGTCATTTAATATGTATCTGAATCTTAGTTGCTCACTTGCTGTAGCTATGAGTCCTCTGTACAATTCATTTTTACTGACTGAACTTTTATACTTTGTTTTTCCTTCTTTAATATAAGATTCATCTTTAATAATAAATTCTACCCCTACAGGAATACTTACCTCTTTACTATAAAAAAGTGCAGTCAGAAAATTAACTCCTTTCACACTCTTACCAACTGTATGGTCAAAGTGGTAACTGATTAATGAATTACATTCACTATATGGCTTGGGCTCTACTGAATCATCTAATATTAAACAAGCAAAATCTGATGCAATTTCTTTACATAATGGCTTCACTGTTTGCCATAAATACCTTGAAGAAACTATACCGCTACTTAATAATCGAGTAAACTTATCGTGACTGATATTATTGTCAAGTACTTTTGATAGCATAGTCGCGCTAACCTGACTTGTGCTACTCAATAAAAAATCTGTGTATAAATCTATTAGAATCTCCAAGACATTTATTACTTAAACGTAATAATGTGCATTTTTATGCGTAAGGTCAGTGAATAAGAATACAGGTAAAGGATTGAAGGATAAATTAAAAATATATTTACAATAAAAAAACGCAGCTATTAGAGAGTTGAAGACAACCTTATAGATACATCAATAAATTAAAATGATAAAAAAATACATAATACCAGATGATAGTGACAAAGGTTCATACACAATTTTTCAGTCACCAGATTTTGAATTTGTAGACCCGACTCAATATTTTGCAGAAGGTTATATTGTGACTAATGTTTCAATGATGAGAGATATAATACTTTTGAAAAATCCACCAATTCCGCTGCAAACGGCGATGGCAGCGAGTCCAGCGCCAGCTGTTTACGGCTTAGAGGCCCTGCAGCCGTGTCATCTCCGTCGCGGAAAAACAGGTTATCGATCTCTGCCAGACTGTCCCGCAGCAGAGTCGTCGGCTCCTGCAGCAGCGCCACCAGCAAACGCCGGAACACCTCTTCCCCCTCACCCTTGATCACGAAATCAACTGCGGGGTTGGCATGCATGAGATCAAAGGTGTTAAAGGAAGCTTCCGGACCGCCCAGAACGATCCGCGTCTCCGGAGTTATCTTCTTGATATCAGAAACTATTTTCAATGTTTGTTCGATGTTCCAGATATAGCAGGAGAAGGCGATCAACTCCGCCCGCTCGGCCATGATGAGCTTGAGGAGCTGTTCGCGCGGCTCATTAACGGTCCATTCACGGATAGTCATATCAGCACCGGGGATGTCGCAGCAGTAGGCGGCAAGGTAGGGAAGCGCCAGTGAGGCGTGGGAGTATTTGGCATGCAGAGTGGTGAGAAGTATTTTCATGTGCAGGTTGGTTAATCCTTCAAATACGATAGGTGCGCAAGCTGCTAACGGATTGTGTACGTAATTCTGATGTTAGAATGATATCGAATACCGGCCATCTTTACTTTTAATTTCCGTCTTAAACGGCGCTGAAAGCTTGTTCAATTTTTCGATAACGGCAGCTCCCCGTG
>JBAXBI010000350.1:0-1671 GCA_037142055.1 Candidatus Omnitrophota bacterium
GGAACAGACACTGTGTCCGCTGAGAACGCAAGATGCGTGGATAGCACCCCATCAGATTTTAAATGAAGACGCATTTTCTTAAAAAAATCATCCGTAAAATATCGATTAATCAGAGCTGTTGAAGGATTAGGAAGATTAATAATAACCACATCGAAATCAGTTGGAAGTTCGTTGAGAAAATGCCGGAGGTCTCCTTTAATAATGATTACTCGTCTATCCTCTAAACCCTGCCGTAAGGAAGGTGAAATATACTTTCCCGCAAGGTCAACTAAGGCTGGATCTATGGCCGCATAGAAAATCTGTTGTGGGTTGTATTTAAGAATCTCACGTAGAGCTCCATTAAAACCGGTGCCGACCAAGAGGACCTTTTGTGGATTCACGTGCGAAAGCATCGGAAAATGCACGAGATGCTCGTTTAAAATATCGTCTTTATCCGCCCCAGAAGGCAAACCGCTTTGATAAAAATTATACTGATTGCCCGTACGAGTAACTGCAAGATTGCCATAAATGGAATTCTTTGTTTCCACAAGTTGCTCATTGGGAAATCGTAACGCTGCAGTTAACGTATTGAGCTGTTGAGACCTCCAAAGGCAAACAAAACCAAGGAAGAATAATCCAACGATAAAAATAAATAAATTCTTTCTTCTTTCTAAATCTTTAGAGAAGAATAAAAAGCCAACGACTGCTATCAAATTCAAAAGAATAAGAATGGCACTAATTTGAAATTCATTTAAAGCGACTAAATAAAAACTAAATATCAGCCCCCCTAAAACAAAACCTAACGCCTCCCAAAAATAAGCCCTCCCTACTAAATTATCCTTCTCATTGTGTTGTTGAAATTTCTTAAAATAAACAGAGGCAACAGTAAACTGTGCTCCTAAAAGAATACACAAGGGGGCAATAATAAAAAGTGAAACTATAAGCGAGGGTATAAAATCTGGGATTTGTCCGGCAGTAACAGTAAGAAAACTTTTACTAACCCGAATTAAGGTAATTTCTAAAGGAATAAGGAAAGCAATCAATAAATGACAGATAACTAGGAGAGAGAGACTGCAGGAGCATTTCTTGAAGAACCTTCTAAAAGCACTACCTATTCCAACCCAAAGGAGCCAGCCAAACAAAATCCAACCGATAAAGAATTCATTCCCGTAGAAACTTATCATCAACTCACGGGTTAAGACAACTTGGGAGACCAAAGATGTTATCCCAAGAATAATAAGCGATAGACTTAACATGAACGATGTCATTTAGACCATTCACACCTAATTAACTTTCGATATAAGACGTTTATTTATTTCGAAATGCTATGAATTTATCTGCGATAACTGCCGCTAGATTTTCTGCTATTAGATGATTTCCTGCTGATTTACAATGCCCAAAATCACCTCCAAAATAGTCTGCGAAATAACGTCCAGCATCATCTTTAGCTAAAGCCTTCTTAAAGTTCTCCCGATTCTCCACAAAAATAATTCGATGCCGATCAGTTAGAAGAGCTCGCAAAGCGTCAATATCCCGCATAGGATATTGCATGGCGATCATAAGCGCTTTATGGGCAAAAGCTCGACGGATAATTTCATTATAATTGTAAGCTGTTGCCGGTTGATATTTGCCCACCCTCTGCTTTCGTAATTCTAATTCTTTCTTTAATACTTTTTCTTTTGCTTGTTCTCC
>JBAXBI010000351.1:0-1671 GCA_037142055.1 Candidatus Omnitrophota bacterium
TGATTCAAATGCGCAGATACCTGAACTTGAAGAGAAATATGATGTTAATAAAGCGATAATAGGAAAAAAGTCCGTTGGTTTTATCCGAGGTAGAATCTCTGTTCTTTCCGATGATCCAGTCAAGAATTTCGCGAAAAGGCTTAAATCACTGGAAGGGTGTATCGATAAAATTGAAGAGGGGCAAGAGCTTCCTAAAAAATTGAAGTTACACGAAGGCGAACAATTCTACCTATTGATGGCAAAAAGAAATAAAGACACAATGGGGCTATATTCAGTAAGAATAGGATATGATTCTCCAAACAGATGCAAAAAGATGCATGAGATGAGATTTGATTCATATGAAACGATAAATGAATCAAAAATTGTTTATGCACCTGAAGTAGAGGCTGCTTTGTGTAAGCATGAGGCGATTATGGAAGTCGCTGTTATTGGTGTGCCAGATAACATGCGAGGTGAGGCGGTTAAAGCATTTGTCGTTTTAAAGGAGAATGTTAATATTAATCCTTTAGATATTAAATATTTTGCAAGAGAACATTTAGCTAATTTTAAGGTTCCTCAAACTGTTGAAATTCGCGAAAGTTTGCCCAAAAATCGAACAGGTAAAATTGATAAAGAAGCGCTTAAATTGGAAGTAATGGCGTAATTTCTTTTAAGTTGAATGGATTAAAGAAAGGAAAAATGCAAATGGCAACACAAGATAGAATGACACGTGATGTTCATTTAAGTGGTAAAGATTTAATGGCTATGGTGCAATTAAGACCACAGGATATTGGTTCCTATGCTATTGTTCCCGGCCCTAAAGAAAGATTAGATAGTGTTGTTAAAAGAATGGAGAATCCAGTTAAGAATTTCTCCTTTATGGAATACAACATGTTTACCGGTACTGTTAATGGAACAAAGATTACAGCAATTAATGGCGGACGTTTTGGAGCTGATACGGCTATTACGACTGAAATTCTTTGTAACGCACAAGCTAAAGCTCTTATTCGTATTGGCAGTTGTGGAGCGATGCGTAAGGATATTAAGATTGGCGATTTTATTATAACTACCGGTTGCGTGCGGGGAGACGGTGTTTCTCCTTATTACGTAGATGACAAATTTGTTACCTTGCCGGATGCTGAATTAACCCAGAAGTTAACAGCTATCGCTAAAAAGACAGCTGCCACAGCAGGATTTACTGTTCATGAAGGAAAGGTATGGTCAACTGATGCAATCTTAAAAGAGACCAAAGAAATTGTTAACGGTGTCATCGATCAGGGAGCTATTGCGGTCGACATGGTCAGCGCTCCATTTTTAACTATTGCTCAGACGTATAAGATTCCTGCGGTGTCTATCCTGGCTGTATCGGATAATTTGATTACTGGTCAGATGGGCTTTATTAACCCCGATTATTACATGGCTGAAGGGATGCTTATTCAAATGGCCTTGGAACTCGTCAAACAACTTGAGGCTAAATAATGTACGAATCACCTTTGTTTTGGCCTGCTCATTGGCAGGATAAGACGCTAATGATTTTAGATGAAACTCTTGTACCTGGAAAATTACAATATATACCTGTGAAACGTGTGCCAGAAGCTGTACATGTAATCAGGTCTATGAAAACAAGAGCTTTTGGTCAATTCTTGGTTGTATTAAATACCTTTGTGTTGGAATTAAATCGTATTCCTTCTT
>JBAXBI010000352.1:0-1664 GCA_037142055.1 Candidatus Omnitrophota bacterium
CTCCATTTGATCAATGCGGGCTTCCCTGGCTTTACCCTCCCTGATTAACTGCTCTATTCTTTTAAGAAACCCTTCCTTCTCTATACTATTATTATTTATATTTGCTTCCAATGCTTTGATCTGTTCCGTAGCCTGCAGTCGTTCATTCTCTAAGAATTCTAAATTAAAATTCATCTTCTCCTGAGAAACCAACAATCCTTGAATTTCCTTATTCCTTAATTCCCCTAAGGAGTTTCTTTTATCCGACATCTCAAGTTCACTCTTTAATTTCTCAATTTCCTTTTCCTGAGCATCCTTAATGGCGAAAGCCGCCTCCAACTGCTTCTCAAGATCAGAAATAATCTCTAAGACACTGTCCTTTTCTTCCTGTGCGCGCCTATCGTTTTTTCCTCGCACAGCTTCTCTAATCGAATCCATAGGCTTTTTAAAACCCTTTGTCGTTTCAGCGGTTTTTTCTGTTTTTGTAATCATATTGTTTTCCTTTCACCTCGAGCATCTTAATGAGGGTTTGCTAAAACAAGTATACCAATCATAGAAAGCAAGTATTAGTCAAAACCGATGAAGAAATGGAAAGTTGAAATTGTTGATTATTCCAGATCAATCATCTGTGTGTTTCCCACATAAATTACTTTTTTTAGCTCCTGCAAAGCCTGAATCTTTTTCAAAATGCCCGTAACTTTGCCCAATTCATTCTTAATCTTCAATAAATTCACTTGCCGTTTATCTTCCTGTGGAGTTTGAGCCAAAAGAATCTCAAGATAGGTGACGGAGGCCATTAAAGGTTGATTCATGTTATGGTTATAGGTAACCACCATATTTTTGACTGCTTCAAGATTAGTTATTTTAAGCCTGTCTTCTTCTGCTTTTCTGATTCGCAAATGGGCCCTCACCCGCGCTATGACTTCCTGGGCATTAATAGGCTTAATAATATAATCTGCGGCTCCTAACGAAAAACATTTCACCATGTCCTCTGTCTTATCCAAGGCAGTAATAAAGAGAATCGGTATGCCTTGATACTTGGGTTGTTCTTTAAGCCTGCGGCAAACTTCATACCCGTCAATATCCGGCATCAAGACATCAAGCAATATAATATCCGGATTCACACGCTCCACAGTTTCAAGAGCGGCCTGTCCGGAATCCGCTTCCACGACATTATAGCCCTTATCCGCCATGGTCAGGACTATACGCAGGACATTACGGTTGGTTTCTTTATCGTCAACGATTAGAATTTTTGAATTAATTTGGTCTGTCATTTAAGTTCTTCCAAAGCCTGTTTTAACGCTACTGCTTTTTGAATGAGAGCCTGCTTATCCTTGCCTTGAGCGGCCAACACTTCAAGGGCTTTAGCCATTTCCTGTATATGAGTAATATGCAAATTCCCAGCCATGCCTTTAAGACCATGCCCGATCCTAGTTATTTCTAGGAAGCTATCTATTTTGATAGCTGTATCTAACTGATCCACCTCTTCCCGAGCCTCTGTTAAAAAGCATTCTAATAAGTCGTTATAAATCACCTCATCGACACCCATCTCTTTCATCGCCTTATTCTTGTATTCTTGATCCATAAAATTTAACCTCATCCTTAGATATATACACTTTTTGTCCATTTAAGTATTAGCTCTCTTAGTTTGTCACGATCAATTGGTTTAGTCATAAAATCATTCA
>JBAXBI010000353.1:0-1650 GCA_037142055.1 Candidatus Omnitrophota bacterium
CATGGCCTGCATCAATAATAATAACTTGGTTTGGCGTTTTTTGAGAAAAGGTGAGAGAACAACTAAATTGCAGAAGTAAAAATAGAAATAAGAGAAAAAGGTATTTCATATAAAAAACGTACTAATACGTTAAAAATGAGGTGTAAAAGTAGAATTGACTTACTGATTTATTTGCCTAAATTCGTTCAAATAAATCAGAAAATCAATCTTTATACTGCTGTAATTAGTGATCAATTACTTTGCATTAAGGAATATTTATTTAAAATACTGGATAAATCGGTAATATCGTGGGCGAAGGTGATTACCTTATAATATTCTCCTTTTTCATTTTTTACGGGGGTGTATATTTCGTAGAGCCACCTTTCATTTTCATCAAAGAAATACTGATTAATGATGCTACGAGTTTTGCCTTTTCCCAAATCCGACCACAAAGACTGGAACTCATTGGAATTCACCCGCTCTTTCATCATAAACATACTTTGAAGTTTTCCGGTAAACTGCCCTATGGTTATACCAGCGATTCTGAGGTATTTTTCATTTGCAGAAATAAATTCGCCGTGCATTTTATATTCAACTACGCCTACTGAATTATTTATCGCATCTACATTATTTTCTAATGAAATCTTGAGTTTAGATGCCTGATCTTGATGCACTTTAAGTCGCTGTTCAACTTTTCCACCGGCGGCTTCGATTTTCTTCTTCAAATCTTCGGCTTCTGCCTTAGGAACGGATTCCTTGATGGTTTTAGGTGCAGATTCAACTAAAGTCTTAGCTTCAGCTAACCCTAAGTTGGTAACTGCGCGAACTTCCTTGATAACGCCGATCTTCTTAGCAGGATCAACTTCCTTCAAAATAACATCGAAGGATGTTTTTTCCTCGACAGGAGCGGCAGCTACAGCAGCACCAGCGCCAGCAGCAGCGGCGGCAGGAGCAGCGGCGGAAATACCAAGACGGCTTTCCATGGCTTTTACCAATTCGGCTAATTCGAGGACAGTCAAACCGGTGACTTCCTTGTAAATCCCCTCAAGCTTGGGGGCTAATTCTTTAACGGCTGTGTCAGACATCTTACTACCCTCCCTTAATTATATCCTAACGCCTAAGCACTAGGACGACGTAGACTTATTGGCCTGCGTCACTTTTCTGTTTTAAAATTGACATTAAATCACGGGTTTTACCGTTTAACGCACCTGCAAAACGGCTGATTGGAGCAGCCATCGTGCCTAAAAGTTTTGCCAACAACACTTCGCGTGAAGGCAAGTCAGAAAGCGTCTTAACTTCATCTTCAGTTAAGAAAGCACCATCAAGAACACCTCCACGGACCACAAACCCTTCGTAACTCTTAGCAAAGTTTACCAGGACCTTTGAAACTTCAGAAGCATCGGCATTGCTTAAAACCAAGGCCATTTGCCCTTCAATAGTTCCAGCTAAACTTTCTTGCTTAACTTCCTTTAAAGCAATTCTTGCTACTGAAGTCTTAGAGACCAAGACTTCTGCCTTCTTGCGCTTTAGATCCTTACGCAAGGTATTCATTTTAGCGGAAGAAATCCCGCGATAGAACACAACAAAGGTACTGGATTTCTTTTCAATACCTTCCTTGACGGAATTTGCAATTTTCTGACGATACAGTGTTCCGACTTTTATCATAGGGCA
>JBAXBI010000354.1:0-1637 GCA_037142055.1 Candidatus Omnitrophota bacterium
CATTTCTCAGGCTGCTAGATTGACCACTCCCGCTGGTAAGCATATCAAAGCTTTAATTAGTAATACACGTCTAAGAGTTTCTTCTCTTGACCCGGCAGCAATATTGCTTGGAAGGCTTTTTGAAGCTCCAAAGAAAACATCTGTGGGGGATAACCTATGGGAACTATTAAAAGAAAATAGTGCATATAAGAGGGAGAATAGGGTTGTTAGGAATTTATTAAATTCTTTAGGAGTTAAATTTAATAATCCAAGTGAAGCAAACACTTATCAGCCTTTATTAGCTTATTATCATGGGGATCCTAAACCGTTGGAGGAAGCTCTTGGTAAGGATAAATTTGTAGCTTTGCATGAATTTACTAATATGGCCAATACAACATATTTTTCTAAAGACATTGATACTAGAAGGAGGAAGACTTTAAGTTTTGTATATGATTTAACCATAGAAGTAATTTTAAAGAATAAGAACTTTACTGCTGATTCCAGGGGGAAATTAGAAGAGTTTAGAACTTCATTTATTCGATTAACCGGTGAGTTCTCAAAAACTGTTCCCGGTTGGCTTTACATAGGGGATCGAACAGAACCCCAGGAGCAGGTTAAAAAATTAAGTGGTGTTATATTGCCTTATTTGCATGGAGATATAACATCGAGTGTCTTTCAAGAGAGATTGACAACTACACTTCGTCAGGATAAGGCAATGACAAGTCAGATGGAGGATTTAGGCAACCCTGCGCTTTTGGATCAAACCATAGACTTAATTAAGGATAGATTTCCAGAGAATCAAAAAACTGTTTTGTTAATAAATCAGTTCAAAGAGCAATATGAAAAGTTATCTCCAATGGAAAGAAATTGTGCGGAAGTATTTATTGGACTAAAGTCTCAGATTATAAATGTTCTTAGAATATTAAATGAGTCTGACGGAGAAGGAGCTCTTTTAGATGTGGTTAGTGCATTTCAAAGCCTTCAAGAAGACTTAGAGATTTTGCCTAAGTTAACAGGCTCAAAGTTACTGAGGGAAGACGCAATGAGTTTCTTAGCACAAGATATGTCTAAATCCGTACTAACATCCTATCAGCTTCGCATCTGGATTATGGGGCGTAGACTTTTTAACACATGGAAAAATGTTCAACTTGGTTCTGGATTTAAGAATCCAGCTTCCTTTGCTTTGAAAGAAGACGAATTAATCCCTATGATAGAACGATGGAATAATGAGGTGTTTCCGTTGGCCAATGATTATTCAAAGTTTCAAGAATTCATAAGGGCTAATGATCAATCAAATAAAAACTTACATAGATTCCGTAGCCTCATTGCAGAAACAACAGGGGTTAATGAAGAACAATTTTTGTTTTTTAATGGGCAAAATGATATCCTCTGGCTATTGTTTGGGGGGCACCAAGGGGGTGAATTTGCTGGTTATCATACGAGAATAACAGATGTAAACGGTCAAGATTCAAGGGCGGTAATCTTAATTTCTACATATAATACATCTGTTTTAAAGATATTAATTACAATAGCCCATGAAGCATCGCATGAAGACAATCGTTGGAAGATTAGTAATAAAGAATTCTCGCGTTCGATTGTTGAGGGTTTTCAATTCTATAGAGAATATTACATTATCTCCAAAGCAGCAAAGAGATTGG
>JBAXBI010000355.1:0-1632 GCA_037142055.1 Candidatus Omnitrophota bacterium
AACGGGTTAGGATGTCCTATCAGCCGGAAGGTAAAGAGGTCAAGGATTACCTCTTAGAACCTTTCAAAATCGCTTTTTACGACGGGTTCTGGTATCTAATAACTAATGATGTTGTTCGTAAGCGGCTTTTAAAGCTTCGTTTGGAGCGAATAAAGAAGGTTGAGCATACATCTGAGTCTTTTGTTCCCCCCGCCAATTTGATGACGATTCTGGATCAGAGCGTGAATATTTGGTTTGAAGAGAAGCGTGGTGAGCGGGTTCTCATTAGAGTATCCCCGGAGGCGGCTAAGTATTTTAAACAAAAGACATATTTCCCGTTACAGAAGATCGTTAAGGAAGAGACCGACGGGTCATTGATGCTTGAGACTTTTCCCGGCCATCCGGAAGAAATTAGTCATGTCATTATGAACTGGATTCCGTGTTTGATGGTTATTGAGCCGGAGGCTTTCAAACAAGAGATCAAAAAGACGGTTGAAGGGTATTTAAATGTATTGCATTAATTAAGAGGTATTAATGAGTCTTACTACATTTCTAGGATTAAAAAAAGTAAGAGAAAGGTTTAACGAAGAATTTCCGAAACCTTCTTTTTGTATGGATAAAAAGATTTTGGCTGGGCCGTTAACAAAGAATTATACGATGATTGGAACGGCCTTTGATTACTTGTTGCGGTTTTATATTCAAAGATTAAATGGCTCAAAAACGATTCATAAAAAATGGAATGCTGGTTCTGTATATTTGCGTCATGTGCATAGAAGGGCACAAAGATTTGTCGAGAATGAACCTTTGTATGTTAGCAAGAGAACGGATTCAATAATTAAGATATTTGAGGACGCGAAGATTGCTTACGATCAGTATTTAATAGATGGAAAAGTAACTAATGAGTTGTTGAAAGCGCCCTACGGGTTGGCTCAATTAGATCATATTTTTCGTTCTGGATTTATTGATCCTACGTTAGGCGTTATAGACAAAAAAGATTTGCAGGATTTAAGAAATCTTATCTCGGCTGTTAATCCCAGAATGTTCAGAGCAAAGGCCTGTGTTTTAAATCCAACTTTCGGTGAAGCTTCGGTGCTTGTGGGTGGGGCCGATGCAGATTTAATTATCAACGATGCTTTAATCGACATAAAAACGACAATGTTTTTAGAATTAAAGAAAAACGAGTACCATCAAATCATCGGGTATTATTGCTTATATAAGCTAAACGGAATTGATGGTTTAAAAAGAAGACATAAAATATCAACACTTGGGATTTATTATTCCAGATTCGGTTATTTGATGACTTTTCCAGTTAAAACTTTTATAAACAATAGAAAATTCAGCTCGTTTTTAAAATGGTTTAGAAAAGAGGCCGTTAAGGCTTACGGGAGGCCTAATTTTATATAGGCCTATAATTTGATAAGTCAGAAATGGTGTATGAAGAAAGCCTCCGATAAATATAATCTCCAGGAATTAAACCCTCTTTTGTCAAAAGAGTGGCATCCGACGAAGAATGGATCTCTTTTGCCCAGTAATGTTACTCCAAATTCAGGGAAAAGGGTTTGGTGGCAATGTCGCAAAGGCCACACATGGAGAACGGACATTTGTACGCGCAATACTCAGAAAACAGGCTGTCCAGACTGCGGAGGAAAGAGG
>JBAXBI010000356.1:0-1630 GCA_037142055.1 Candidatus Omnitrophota bacterium
ATTAAATCGTTTTGTATTTGTTCACCTTGGGCTAGAGCATAAGGAGAAGAGATGCTTAAAAAGACTCCTAAAACGAATCCAAGAAATATATTTAAAATAAGCCTCATAAGATTCCTATTAAAACTTCTTACGTGTACTCAAGTAAGTATTTAATGCATTCATACTTTGCCCACTGTAATTCTTAAGAGAGTATGTAGCACCTAATAAAAAACTTAATGTGTCTGAATGCCGGTATTCCAATTCATAGCGTAAAAACCCCACATTTTCAGCCGCTAAATTCTCCTCCCATTGTTGACCAAGCCCAACAAAAAATCGATCAAGCACTGATTTTTCATAACGCTTATACCATATGTGCTCAACATTAGGGATCAAATACAAGTCATAAAGTTTTTTAGGGTTATAATAATCCACATCATGTTTTGAGAACGTGGTGTAATCAAATTCTGTTCCTACACGACATTTCCAATATGCATAAGTTAATAATGCTGTATCCGTAGTCCATGAATAATTCCAATTTGCATTACCATCATCAAAATTCTTAAAATTTAGATTTAAAGCAGTATTAAATGACTCGCTTTGACGATACCGAGAAGACCAAGAATAATCCTGAACATCAACCCCTGCCATTCGAGATCTCAAAGGCACATCAATCGTCTTTGAATCATAGTGAATATTATGTGTCCAATAATCATCAGGAGTAAGCTCAACTTCACTTATTCCTCCTAACTGTTGTCCTGTATCATAATTACCTGTTAATGCATTAGTAAGTTTCCAAGTATTATTAGGACGATAGATATCGCCTATATAAAAACGTTGTGTTAAATCATCCCCTGACCCAGAATCCCCCTTTGTTTTACGACGAATAATCTCTGTGAAAAACTTGTGGTGGTCATTTATCGGCTGATCGTATCTAGTTGATAGATAAAACTCGTCACTTCCTGGTATTTCATGACCATAATATCCACTAACAGTTATCATGGCCATGTCATCAACATCCATTTGATGCTTCGCTTGAGATAATTGTAAATTATTAGGATATTGTTTTAATAAGGACTTTAAGATCTCTCGAGCTTGCATTTGATGCATATTTTCATAAAGCGCACGTGCAAAACCGATCTTCGCCGAAACAAATGAAGGATCTGTAGTACGAAGAATACGGAATTCTTCCAGAGCATGTCGCTTCCATCCTCGCCATAAATTTAAATGAGCCATTGCTAAACGCATTTGAGAATCCCCTGGAGCCGCATTAATATACTTGTCTCCTAACTTCTGGGCTTTCATCAATCGGTCCTGATACATCAAAAGCCAAACCTTATTAGCTGCGATCTGCTCTTTACGTACATTATCCTTCAAAATTCCACGTTCTTTAACCTGAATAGGTTCTACCTTGTCCATAGATTCCAAAAGTCTTCCAGCCTCTTGAAACCTACCTAAATCAATTAACGTATCGTATATCGGCATTTTTACATTAAAAGAATCCGGCTGACTTTTTAAGACAACTTGATATAAAACTAAAGCTTTCTCCGGTTGACGCAAAGCAAGAAAGGCATCCGCTACCACCTGAAGGATCCAAAAAGGCACATCGACCTTTTCTTGAAGCGCTAATTCATAGGCAATAATAATATCCCTA
>JBAXBI010000357.1:0-1621 GCA_037142055.1 Candidatus Omnitrophota bacterium
GGTGGAGCGTTAGTAGCTGATTTAGAGAGACAGGGTTCTATTCATTACACCTTGCCAGTTCATAAAAAGAATCTTTTTGTTATGTTTAGCGTCATAAATAAGCTAATACATATTATTCAAAAAGAGAAAATTGATATCATCCATGCTCGTTCAAGAGTGCCAGCTTGGGTCGGTTTCTTTGCTTCTCGACGAACACGAGCTGTTTTTATAACAACCTGTCATGGTTATTATAGTAGGCATTTTTTTAGTCGAGTCATGGGATGGGGAAAATTAGTTATTGCTATAAGCGAGGTTATTGGGCAGCACATGGTTCAGGATTTTGGAGTCCCGTCACATCATGTCCGAATTGTTTCTCGAAGTGTGGATACAGCAAGGTTTAATATCCCAAGGGTTGTTAAGAATCCTAAGGATCCTTTAATTGTTACTATGATTGGCCGTATTACTCCTCTCAAAGGGCATTCATTTTTCTTACGAGCCATGGCAAGGGTGATTAGGGAGTTTCCTAATGTAAAGATTCAAGTAATTGGAGATGCTTCAGCTAAACGTTCAGGATATAAAGAGGAATTAATGTTGCTTACTAAACGTTTGGGTATTGCGAATTATGTGGATTTTATGGGAAATCGTCGAGATATCCCAGAGCTGTTGTCTAAGTCAGATTGTTTGGTTTTATCAACGATTACTCAAGAAGCTTTTGGTCGAGTGATTTTGGAGGCTCAAGCTGCGGGGGTACCGGTGGTCGCCAATAAAGTAGGCGGAGTTTCAGAGATTATTGATCATGAAAGGACGGGGATTTTGGTTCCGCCTAAAGATACTGAGGCAATGGCTAGTGCAGTCTTACATGTTCTCAAAGATCGTAATTTTGCAGCTAGTCTAGTAGCTGAAGCTCAGAAAAAGATAGGAAGTCGATACACTTTAAAACATATGGCTGAGGCTACTTTACAGATTTATCGTTGGGCTACAGGATCGTTTAGTATTTTGGTGATAAAATTAACTGCTATAGGGGATGTGATTTTAATTACGGGAACTTTAAAAGCTTTGAGACAGAAATTTCCCAATGCACAAATTCATGTACTAACCTCTCCGGAAGCAAGTTCAGTTGTCCAGAGTAGTCCGTATATAAATAGCGTTATTGTTTTTGATGTATCAAAGAAAGATGTCGTTTCTATTTGGAAAATGAGTAAACATTTACGGAAGTATGGTTTTGATAAGATTATTGATTTGCAGAATAACCGTACAAGTCATCTTTTAAGTTTTTTAAGTTTTCCGAAAGAAAGCTATGGATTCAAAAATGGTAAATGGGGATTTCTTTTAAGTCACGGTATTAAAAATGATTTAACAGATATTTCTCCTGTTGAGCATCAATTTCGAGTCCTTAAACCGTTGGATATTAATTATCATCAGGATGTTAACTTGGAACTGTGGCCTTCTGAGAAAGATCAGCAATATATACAAAGTCTTTTAGATAGCGAATGGATGGGGAGTTATAAAGATATAGTAGGGCTTAATATTTCAGCTTCAGCTCGATGGTCTTCAAAGAATTGGCCTCTTGAACATATGGTGAAGCTCTGTGATCTACTGGGATCGTATAATGTTCGCGTTATTTTAACAGGACAGCCTAAGG
>JBAXBI010000358.1:0-1618 GCA_037142055.1 Candidatus Omnitrophota bacterium
CCGTCGGCAAGACATAAAATTGCCACCCTGAAACAGAAGGTTTATACAAACTAAAACCACTTTCGTTATCGAAAAATTCTTCTCTTTCTAAAGCAGGAGCAATCGCCGTTGTTAAATCTGCATCAACATGGGCGATAATATCTTGAGGCCAGGCTTCCCTAATGGATGGGATAAAACAAACTTGAGGTCCTAAGGATTCCATCGCCTTGCGGTAGGCCCTGCCTTGCGAAGTTTTTAACCAGCTTGCCGGTCGCTCCTGATAATCGATGCAAAGTTTTCTAGAATTATCCAGCAAATGATAGATATCAAAGCTTAAGGTATCTTGCATCTTAAAATCTTCTTGATAAAATTCACTGATTTGATTTAAAAATCCCTGTAAGTCCAACGTTTTTAAGAGTCCAAAAAGATTAAGAGAGAGTTCCATCAATAACTTAAATTTATACCTCTGCCAAAATTCTAAAGCCCTGAGGCGATCTCTCTCAACCCGACCTTGTCTTATAAGATCAATCCACTGTAATTGTTCTGCAAGCGCTAGCTCACTGATAAGGGCTCTAAAGACATCAAATTCTTCTTGGGGCAATAGCGGCAAGATTTGAAACAATGTCGAAGGTCTTAAACTCTTAATCTGACTCTCAAGGTCTGCAGTAGTTGTCATAAGTCCCCAAGGAACATAATGCGACAAATATGTCCTTTTCCCTTGGTGGGCTGCCTCTATCAGGGTTTGTTGAAACTTAATGGCCTTATTGATAAGTTTAATTTCAATCGGACGATCACTATGATTACTCGGTACTGCGGCTAAAGGAACCAACGATTCTATTCTGGGTTTAATCACAGAGAAACAATGATCAAATCCTCTTTTAGAATTACCTGCCAATTCATCAAAACAACTATATAAAACCTTACCAAAAACCTTGGCCGTCAAATTACGTGATTGTTCAGCAACCACTGTAGGGTTCTCTATGTTCTCACCAAAACGTAATAATTCATATAATAAGCTCTCGTCTTTTCTGCTTAATAAATCCGCTAGATCCTTGGCTAAATAAAATAATCCGTCATAAACAAAACCTATTACATACACTCCTTGTTTGTCATATACAAACATCCCGCCATCTAGATCGACACTGACAAATTTTCTTCCCTGCTTATAATCATTACTGCACTTATTTTTTGCAATAACACCCTCTCTTATCTTCTTGACTAAAGCCTCATCAAGTGTTCCTTGTGAGCCTACCGAATAGGAAGCTACCGTTCTTCTTGGATAGAACTTTCTTTCTTCCTTCGCCATCATAGCCACCTGGCCCACAAAGCCCCTAAGCATATGGCCTCTTAAATGCGGATAATCTCTCCAGAATGAAGTTTCATTGACAAGGATGGGATAAGCTTTCTTTAGATAAACATTGTGATACCAGAGATAATTATTGAGTTGATGAAGGATAATGCGGTCTTCTTTGGATAAATTTCTCATAACATCGCGCAAATAAGATATACAACGCCAATCCCAGCCATGCGTATGGATAAACCATTGCTCAAGGTAAGGATACTTCCAAAGCAAGTCCTCTTCATCCGGCGGCGCTTGGTTGACAGCGATATCTTCCTTTTGTTGCTTTGGTGCTTCATC
>JBAXBI010000359.1:0-1604 GCA_037142055.1 Candidatus Omnitrophota bacterium
CCCGTTGAAGAAAGAGCGCTTTGAGGAACAACTTTTAGACGATTTAATATTGAAGTCGCATTGTCACCTAGCATTGCGAAATCTTCACCACCAGAGAAATACTTCCTTACAATTGGCCTATCTTGCACGGCAGAATCGGAATTTTTATCTTCCTGGATATAGTTAAACACTCCTTTTTTGTAAGCCTTAAGGTATTGTTGAAAGATTTCTTCATTGGCTTTATGGTTGTCTTGATTAATTCCTACTTTAACTTTTGATTGATTGCCGTAAATCTGTGTAATAACGGCATCTTTCAGTGCGGTTTTATACCAGCTAGCTAGAATCATTGAATAAAACATTTGTCTTAAAAGGGAGAAGTTCTTTCCCTTATTAACCTCTGTTTCTATGGTAGGAATGATGACTTCACGGATAATCTTAGAAGCTACACTATTTGTCCCCTTTGTGGATGTTGTATGTTTTGATAACGATTGATAATCTTCCTCTAACATCACCTTAAGATGAGCTCCCACAACATATGCCACATTTTCTTTTTCAAACACATCTGCTTTATCGGCAACAATCCAAACTTTATTAAAAGTATTGACTGGTATTTGATTTGTCCCATACATCTGCTGGGTTTTTGCGTATACCTTATCCCAGAATTCTTTTCCTAAGCTTTTCTGTGGATAAATTAAAGAGGCTGTTAACTGTTTGAGAATATAATCTTCACCCAACATATCCCGTCCCATCTGTGTTTGACCTAAATTGTCGGCTATCCTGCGGTCTTTTTCATAAGGGGAAAGATTGACCCACAAGTCTTTTTCGGGGACAGTTAAAGAAGTTAGAAAATATTTAATTAACTTCATAGATTGTTCTTTTAACTGCAGATCATTGGTTTTAAGGCCGCTATGACCGGTATCAACGATAAAATCAAACTTGAATGGCTCTTCAGGATGAATTTTTAAACCTTTTATAAGCACAGGTTCAAAGGCAGGAGTTAGCTCAATCATTGCTCCAGGTTCAGGCAAATATAATTCTTCTGTATATGCCTTAGGGGCAACAATACTTATTAAAAAAGTCACTAGAATAAATATATTAATTAATGGGGCCTTAAACATACTTCATAAAGTATAGCACATAAGGAAAAGCCCCAACCACTTTTGGCTTATTGCCAATAAAGGTAAGGGCTTTATTAGATAAGTTCCTCAATACTAAAAACTACATTTTACCTCTGCTTCCTTAGTAAGAGGATTAACTGAACAAGACACCCCTGGTGCAAATTGTATAGAAGTACATGTATTATAGTACTTTACAAGAGTATTTACAGCACACATTAGTGTACTAGAACATTGTTTAGCTTGTTCCATTTGATCTAACATCTGGCACATTGCATTAAGTTCTGCTTGTGATGGTTGTTGAGCAGGAGGTTCAGGACATTCATGGCAAGAGGCGCTTCCCAACCCCGGGAAAGTATTATAACAATACGGAGAACACGAATTTGGATCACAACGAGGACCACAAGTCTTCGAACCTTGACCATCATCAATACAAGTAGGATAACATCCTTCATAAAAACATCGAGCTGCGCAACCGGCCGGCATGGCAACTGCGCCTGATGGCCAATG
>JBAXBI010000360.1:0-1595 GCA_037142055.1 Candidatus Omnitrophota bacterium
CAGGGGCGAAGAATGGGACGGCCTTAAAGACTTGTTCTCAATGCCGTGGTCAGGGGCAGGTGGTTATGTCATCAGGCTTCTTTCGTATGGCTCAAACCTGTAATCAGTGTCGTGGGACAGGTAAGATGGTTACTGAACATTGTCCTGAATGTTCCGGCCAGGGGCTTAAACGTGTAGTACGTAATATCGATGTTAGTATTCCTGCAGGCGTTGATAATGATTCTCAACTTCGCGTGCGTGGAGAAGGTGAAGTAGGACAAGGTGGCAGTGGAGATCTTTATCTTTTTATTAAGGTTCTTGAACAGGATCTTTATAAGCGTGATGGGCAGGACCTGTATATGGATGTTCCTGTAAGTTTTACAAAGGCAGCCTTAGGTGGGGATGTATATGTTAAGACTTTAAAAGAAAATGTTGAGATGAAAATTCCCTCAGGTACTCAAGGCGGCAAAATGTTTAGACTAAAGGGACACGGTATGCCAGGCGTTCATGGTCAGGGGCCCGGAGAACTTTATGCACGTGTGATGATTGAAGTCCCAATACATTTAAATAGTCGCCAGCGAGAGCTTTTGGAAGAATTTGCTAAGGAATCTGGAGACAGTTCTAAAGGGTCATTTAAAGAGAAATTAAAAAAAGCGTTTAAGTAATATCTTTACCTCTCCGAATGATGGATATCGGGGATGATGTTAGAAAAGGAATAATATATGCCAACGTATCAATATGAATGCCAAGCCTGTAATCATGAATTTGAAGCTCTGCAGACGATGATGGAGGCTAAGCTTACTAAGTGTCCTAAATGTGGGAAGAAGAAGCTTGTGCGTTTAATTGGAAGTGGTTCTGGAATGATTTTTAAGGGCAGTGGCTTTTATGAAACGGATTATAAAAAGAAGTCCTCTGACTCAAAAGCAGACGCTAAACCCTCTGCAACAGCAGCGGCTAAATCAAAGCCTGCAACTCCTTGTGGCGGCCATTGCGGCTGTCATCCGCATTAAAAAATCCAGCAATATAGAAAGTGGAGTGATTTTATTATAGAATGCCTATATATCAATATCATATCCTAAAAAATAGGCTTAGAATAGCATTTTGTGGTGTTAGTATTGTGGAATACGGGTTATTTATAAGGGGGATATTAAAACCTGGGAAGTTTTTTCTCTATTAAAATTCAAATATTTTCTTCGTTACTTGTTTTTCTTAAAATATATGGTATATTTTCTGCATCAAAGCATTGCCATTCTAGATTTTGGGTCAATCCCTTAAATTTCACATAATTTTAAAAGGAAACTAACATGCTTAAACGTTGTTTAGCTTGCGTTCTCTCTGTTGTGTTTTTTATAACTTCCCTAGGATCAGTTCCTTTTGCTCGTGCTGATGAGGCATTAAACTTACCGGTAGCAGGGGCTATGATGAGCTTAAGCGCCTCCTATGAACCTGTTTTGGTTAAGGGTTTAACGATCCATAAAGATGATCCTTTCATGTTTGATTTCGTCGTCGATGTAGGCAATACTCAACTGACGGCTCAAGACCAGAATTTCAAGGCTGAGGCAGACCGACTTATTAAATATTTTTTCGCTTGTTTGACGATTCCTGAGAAAGATTTA
>JBAXBI010000361.1:0-1554 GCA_037142055.1 Candidatus Omnitrophota bacterium
AAAAGACTCGAGCCCCGGAGGGCCGACACAAAACCATGCCCTGTTACGGTTAAAACATTAGATTGATAGATGTGGGTAACGACAAGGCTGCAGAGGTAAAGATTTTTGCTTACTTTGTGCTACCCATTTTCGTTCTATTTTGAACCATGCCTTTTTATGCAACCGAGTTGTCCCGTTCGGTTAACTTATTATTTATTTCCTTTAAATGATCATAAGCCAACTGCAATGGTTGGAATCTTGTAGATGCCTCACTGGTTACCTTTGCTTTTTCGGCATCATGCTCAGCTTTTTTCTTTTTTTCTATTTCAGGTGACAATTTTTCAGTAGTTTTGTTAGCTTCATTGTATGCGGTTTCAAATTTATTAACTACCGTATCCGGATGAATTTCTCTCACCATTTTTCTATGCGCCGCCTTTATCTCAGGCCATGGCGCATTTGGGCTGACCC
This sequence comes from Candidatus Omnitrophota bacterium, assembly GCA_037142055.1. Taxonomy (GTDB): domain Bacteria; phylum Omnitrophota; class Gorgyraeia; order Zapsychrales; family Fredricksoniimonadaceae; genus JACQCF01. The sequence goes on from JBAXBI010000361.1 coordinate 448, forward strand.
CTAAAGTCTGTCGGGCCTCCACCTCTTTCTGTTCTTGCTTTCGAACTGGTAGAGGGGGGGGCTCTGGTTTATCGAAAACAGATAGATCAAACGGATTTTCACTAAAGTCCCATCTCTGCAGAGATTTAAACCAAGAAACTTTCCCGACACCGGCTCTTCTGTCTAAATCACTCATGTCACTGTCTTTGAACAATTTAAGGTATAATAAGGCTTTATAAGCTGGGTCTTTGGCATCCTTCAATTTATTATGACTAAAATTTATGGATCTCAAGTGTTCGCATTTCAGAAGTTCTTTTGGAAAATACATAAAATAATTAAATGAACAGTTTATCCTGCCTAAATCTTTGACATTTCCAATAGTATCGGGAAGAGTGTGCAAATAATTATGTGAAAGGTCTAGAAAAACTAAAGATTGACAATTTCCAATAGTATCGGGAAGAGTGCGCAACATATTATGTGAAAGGTTTAGAGTCAATAAAGATTGACAATTTCCAATAGTATCGGGAAGAGTGCTCAAAACATTATGTGAAAGGTTTAGAGTCAATAAAGATTGACAATTTCCAATGTCGGCAGATATTTTCTCTAAACCACAGCCTTCCACATTTAGGTCAGTAAGTTTTGTTAGACTACAGATGTTGCCTAGATCTTCACTTAATGGATTTTTGGAACAATTAAGTGTAAATAAATTTTCTTTGAAAACGCTCAGATGGAAAACATTCGGTAATAAACCTAACCTAAGATTTGATAAATCTAATTTATTTAGTTTACGATTAAACGCATCGCGAATCCTATCTGCCGCTATTTCCGTTTTTTTATACTGTTCTGCGAAAATTAACTGCCATTCTGCGCCCCCAGGTAGTGTCATTAAGACTGAATGTAGGTCACTAAGCCAAGTAGTCAGTTCCTTTTCCAGAAAGTTTCTTTCTTCTTGTGGGATTGAAGCAAGAATTCTTATACGGCTAAGGATTTTTGCATCCGTTGCTGCTCTACCTTTAGAATCAGTATTACCTACTATTATAGATTCAGGAGACGTCGATACGCTATTTAGCCAACGGTGGTAAAAATCAGTCAGAATCGGCCACTTGGCGATCAACAGAATCAGCCACC
>JBAXBI010000362.1:0-1539 GCA_037142055.1 Candidatus Omnitrophota bacterium
TAAAATTGGTCAGCCAGCGGTAAGAGGTTTAGTGGGAGCTCTTGTTTATGATAGAAATGAGCAAGTGCGTAGAATTTCTTTGGAAGGTTTAGAGAGAATAGGGGCGAACAAACTATTAATGAAATTTTGGAAGATTTAGGAAAACTATCGGAGAAGGAACGAAAGAATGCTCAAGAGTTTTTAAAGAAAATTGGAGTGAGTTGGTGGAGTAGACAAACAGAGGAATCGAAGATTTGTTATCTTATGGCTAGTTTTGCAGTTCTTCTTGCAAGTTACGGAACTTTACTCGGTGGTGATTCCCTTTGGAAATATATTTAGCAAAATAAATTGAAAAAAGAATATAAAAAGGAACTAAATAAAATAACCGAAGAATTTAATGGTCTTGGTGTTGTTAATTTTTCGAAGTTGTATGATAAAGATATTATATGGCTTGCACGTAGACGCGAGATAAGCGCGTGCTTAATGAGGTACCTGTTAGGATGGAGAGGAGTATTGATGAGAAATATAATGATTTAAGCGATGTTCTTCATGAATTAGGTGATCTAAGAGGGGGGAGTATTTACCGATGGGTCATAGTAGGAATAAAGGATGGAGAAACTGGAAATTATGTTGATGTTTATGGATGGCAGTTGCAGCGTCGTGACAAAGCCATGCTACACACGCCAAGTCAAAAGATGATGTCGCTGTTTGCCGCATTATTTGTTTTACATGAAGTGTTATTGCCAAAGGCAGCTGTTGCTCTTCAAGCGCCTGTACCGGGAGTAAATCTTCCTAATAATGTTCTTAAGATCCCAGCAGATAAGACGCAAACGGATTTAGGGGGTATTGCCTTAAATTCTAATATGATGGATATGCAGATCAAGCGAGATGGCAATGGCGTGCCGCTGCCAATTAGCCAACAGCCGTTAGATAGAATTAATATTCAAGGTTTTCTGCCGCGGATTATCAGCATCCAGCCAGTTGATTTGAGATTGCTACTAGGAATCAATACCCCCAGCAAAGAATCAGAAGTTTTGGCGAAGGTTTAACCATCACCTAAGCATTCGCATTTCCCCACTGCGGTTTATATAAAATTCTTACAGTTTAATAGAGAAAAATGTGATTCTAGTCATAGACAAAAATCATATTTTCGTATCTAATATAGGCCATGGTTATTAAAGGTCATAAATATTTGGCAGTCGTCTTCTTGGTGTTTTTTTTAAGCGCTTTTAATCCTTTCGTTTATTCCAAAGAAAAAACGCAGGAAAAGAAACCTGCTAAGTTAACTAATCAGACTTGCTTTGACTGTCACGCTGATAATGATCCTGTTGTAGACCAAAAGAAATTTAATGCCTCGGTCCATCAAGGGTTATCTTGTGTGGATTGTCACCAAGGCATTAAAGAGGTTCCTCATGATGATAAATTACCTAAGGTTGATTGTGGGCAATGCCATCCTCAGGTACAGGCAAAGTTTTCAGATAGTCTTCACGGCCGGGCGCTAGCAGCAGGGGACAAACTTGCTCCCCGATGCAGTAGTTGTCATGGTAAGCACGATATCTT
>JBAXBI010000363.1:0-1534 GCA_037142055.1 Candidatus Omnitrophota bacterium
GAACCCTAAAAATAGAATCCCCAGATTTCTGTTGTTCAAGTTTAGCTTGCTCCCATCCAGAAGAAGTAATAATCCCTTTTTCTAATAAGAGAGCATCAATAGCTTTTTTACCGTAAGTACTCATAAAACCTTTCAATTACCTTATTCACTACACCAAACTATGTTCCTAACAGCTCACGAATTTTTTGAACTAAAACAACTTCATTTAAAGGTTTATTACAAAATGCATCCGCTCCCATTTGTTGACTAAGCTTTCTGTCCGAATCCTCGGCAGAAGCTGTAAACATAATGATAGGAATATCATGAAAACGTTTATCTGCTTTAAGTAAAGCACAAGCTTTAATTCCATCCATTTTAGGCATCATTTGATCCAAAATAATAAGATCAGGCTTGTTTTCTTTGACAACAGCCAGACCTTCTTGACCGTTATACGCTTTAAGAACATCAAACCCTAAATTCTCTAAAGTCTTAACCATAAGTGTCACAAGCATAGGATCGTCATCAACAATAAGGATTTTCTTTTTTTTAATACTCTCTACCATAATTTCCCTTCCTTAATTACGCTCTTCTTACCTTTGCTTAATCAACTCTTGAATCTTTTGAACTAAATCTGAAACGTTTAAAGGTTTATTACAAAACGCATTCGCTCCCATTTCTTGACTTAACTTCCTATCTGTTTCGTCTGCGCTAGCTGTAAACATGATGATCGGAATTTCACGAAAACGTCGATCCGCTTTTAGCAAAGCGCACACTTTAATTCCATCCATAATCGGCATCATCTGATCCAAAATAATAAGATCTGGTTTATTTTTCCTTACAAAAGCTAAGGCTTCCTGTCCATTACTCCCTTTAAAAACCTCAAATCCTATATTTTCTAAAGTCTTGCCTAAAAGGGTCAAAACAGCAAGGTCATCATCGACCACAAGAACTTTCTTTTTTAATTTAGCGTCTGTCACAAATATTTCCCATTCTTAAGCACTACTTTATTGATCTAAAACTACTTTTCATCTTTGTTTCCATTAACAGCTATACAGGCATTCACCAAAGACTCTGTCACATCCACATACGGACTCCTGGGAGCAATATCTTTCATTTCAATCAATGCCGCTTTTGCTGCATTACATCTTCCAAATTCTTTTGCATAGATAAATGCAATTTTGTATAAACAATAATCACTCTTACCTGATTGTGGGTAGTGTTGTAAAATTGTTCTATACGCCTTGATTTGCTCCTCGCTTAAATAAAGATTATTTGCAAAGTCTTTAGATTTATTATGCTCCAAACCATCGGCGTAAACTAAAAGACCTGAAAGAAGATTCATATCTTCTCCCCCAGGGATCAAGGTAGCAGAAGATTCTTTCTTCCCAGCCCAAGTATCTTGTGGCATAGGAATAATATGGGCTGTAATAAAAACCGTCAGTTCCCCGTTAGAAAGGTCTGTACTGGCAGTTTTAAAAAGCCATCCTACGAAAGGAAGATCTTTAAGAAATGGCGCGCCACTTTGATCTCGTGTATCGCTTTTTTGAACTAATCC
>JBAXBI010000364.1:0-1519 GCA_037142055.1 Candidatus Omnitrophota bacterium
TATTCAAGATAAAGGCTGACTGATAAAGAGCCTCCGCTTTAGCCTCAGGGTTTTTAAACGATTCCGCCCAACGTAAAAGCACATCCTTGGCCATAAGCGCATAATCATAATAAAATTTATCTTTTGGAAAAGAATATAAAGAGTAGTTTTGTATCGGTAACGCCAATCGCATAATTTTCCAACGCTCACGCGCCTCAGATTGATCGTTGCCATGCAAACGAATTAACGCTTCGATCAATTCAGCAGCCATCACTCCTGGCTGATCATTCATATCTAAAGGTTGTTGATATTCATCAGCTAATAAAGGTAACGCTTCAGGATTCGGCATGTTTTTCTCATCATGTGAACCTTGTAGGATATCCCCAAGCCAGCTTTGCACCACATAATCTAAGAAAGTTGGATACATGCCAAAATCAACGTTTTTCAAATCAAAGAAATACTCCTCCTGTTTCAAGGGGATCTTGATCAACTCCTGACGACTGTCCCAAAGTTGGCTATAGGTTTGGGCGATCTCTTTTTTGATCTCTTTAGGAGTCAGACGAAAGACTTCTTTGCCGGTCACATCGATAACATCATTACGTTGATAGCCGCCGTACTGCATAAGAAAATTACGCAACATTTCGACTTTAAGGGCAAGAAACCGAGATTGGTCATAGAGAGAAAGGGTTCCTTTATAATTATGGATACGATCCATAGCTTCACCATAACGGTACAAGAAGGCCAGAGACTCACATCCGCGATAGAATGCTTTAAAAGCTTCCTGTGAATCTTTGGATACCTTAGCTATTTGATCATATTCTTCCAGAGCAGTTTGGAAGGTCCCTTTTTCAAAAAGCTCATCTGCTTCTTTAAAATCTGCGGCTATAGAATGATGAATCAAAGAAAAACCTATAATTACTGTAGCCAAAGAAACTAATGCAATTTTATTCATAAATATCTCCTGTAATGGCCGTGCTTCTCTCATCCTTTAAACGCCCAAAGCAACAAAAAGTTACAACTTTTTATTACACAACAAACCCTATGTCTTATGAATCTGTATGTGATCTTGTGATTTTCTATTAAATTGGGTGCTATTGCCCTTTTCATGCCAAACTTAACCTTAAACGTTTTCCTACCGCAAGCGCCACCTTTTGCAAGAGGGAAATACAAATAAATTTAGGCACAGCGACCTGTTAATGATTCTATCCTTAACCTTAGAATTAAATTAGATACTGTCCCCTATTTCTTAATGTTCATGAGGCCCATCGTGAGAGCAGACTTTGGATGGATCTGTGGTGAATTGACCGTCAATTGTTTGGAATTTGCCACGGGTTTCCAAAAAAGAAATCAAATCTGATGCCGTCATATTTTCAGCTGAGCAGGTGTAAAAACGAGCCTTTGCGCCAAACTTTTGTTCAATGTCTTTTTGCAAAGAATCTCGGGTGTATGTTTTACCCGAGGCCATCATCATATTAAGCACATCATGTCCGTGAATCTGTTCATTCATAATAATTCCTTTCATTATATTAATTACTTCTAA
>JBAXBI010000365.1:0-1512 GCA_037142055.1 Candidatus Omnitrophota bacterium
CTTCATTTCTTTCTATATCAGGATCAGATGCAGATTTTCCTCTTGATACTGCCCCAGGCACCAAACCTAAAACGCGCTCTTGCATTTGTCTAATATCTCTTGGATTATCCGGCATATCCAAAATCAAATACGCCAATGATTCTCCAAAACCCTCGGCCGCATAAGGAAGAGTTCCTTTAGAGTTAGACACATCAAAATTAACCTGAATTAAATTCGGTTGTTGTTGTGCAAGTTGTAAAAGGACAAGACATGCACGGCGTTTGTTAGAAGCGTTGAGAACTTTTCTAATCGTCGGGAGATTCTGCGGAAGAAAACCAAAGTAAAGAATCATACGGTCAACTTCCTGTTTATACTTCTCTTGACGGTTATGAATAGACGTTGCCAAAACAAACATGACGACCAATTGATCTTTATCATTGGCGCTTACTTGGCTTGAAATAAAAATTTCTTGTCCTTGGTACTCGGGTAGAAACTCCTGAACCATGAAGGCTTTAGGAATTTCATTGACGGGGCAATTAGCAATTTCCTCAATATATTTAAGATACCCCTCTGCTTTTGTGCTGCCCCCTCTAGAATCCATCTCAAAACTGGTCGTTTGCAAATACTCTTCAGCCTCCATCACTCCCCAATTAGATTGCCCAGAGAAAATAGAACGATCTATTGCAGAGAGCGCAAGGATATAACGCTCGTTAGCATTCTCAACCAAAACAACTGTATGACCCGGACGCTGATCCTTCCCATCGATCATTCGATCTAATATTGTTCCAGAAAGAACCGTTATATTCTCATACTCAACGCCCTCTGCTTTAAGTTCCTTCACAACAAAATAAGCTAATAGCTGACAATCAACTGCTCCACGCGCTTCAATGACTTCAATGGTTTCACCTTTATATGATGGATCTGTTTCCCTCTGACGGTAAAATGCTAACGAACCATATTTTCTTACCGGGAATTTCTGACGAATTCTAGAGGCTACTGCATCACAACGCTGACGTAAGGAACGATTCTCTGGGGTTGCTTTGGCTACCCCCCCTACAGGCCCTGCTCGTGCTTGGATAATCTCCGCTACTCTTTGTGCCATCTTAAGATCTTCCATCCCACAGGTCTGTTCAAAAAACTTTTGTATCGCTGCAATTAAATCCGTTGATGTGTGCGCGAGTGCGCTCCAGGCTTCAACATGTGCAGGTGTCAATGCCTTCTGTGCCCGTGTTTTTTCTTTCAATGCTGTGTGTACTTGCTCAAATAAAGGATCTAAAGTAGAAGCCTCCTTCACCATCGCTAACCCAGCTTCCTTTTTAAAGAACCAAAGCTTGTTGTGTTCAAAATGCCTGCAATAGGCATCGTATTCATTTTCATAACTTGGGTCGGTATTGAGGGCAAAGGTGTACACCGATTTGTATTCTTCGGTATCTTCGTATCGACCTTTTACTTCATCATAATCTACAGGTTTATGACGATAGGCAAACGCATGGCTTCTCTGATCTGGTGTTTGTACTCGATTTTCAGCTAACT
>JBAXBI010000366.1:0-1508 GCA_037142055.1 Candidatus Omnitrophota bacterium
CCTAGCTGTTCTTTCTGCCATGCAAATTGTGCTGCTGGATACTTTGAGGTAACTACTTCTTTTACTTCTTCACCTTGATGACCTATAACAATAAACGTATTTTTGTCTGATAATAAGCCTTTTAAATTATCTAAGAGATGAATGATTAGCGGTTTGTTGATTAGCTGTACAATAACTTTACAAGTGTTGGTTTTTAGCCTTTTTCCCATGCCTGCCGCAAGTATAATTGTATTAAATTTCATAAGCTATAATGATACCGAAGATGTGAGGTTTTAGCAAGAAAAAATGCAGGTGGCGTGGGGCGGAAAGCTTAGCGGAATGGGAAGGGCAGTGGGGGATAATTAACAAAACGTAAAAATAGAATACATAATTGTTCTCAGTTTTAGCGATATTATAAATGTAGAAGAAAAGGTATGTCAAAAAGGGGACGCTAGTTATGGGGAGTTATATTAATACCACTGAAGACTATGGTTCGCTCTACGGAGTTAGACAGGGTGTTGGTCAGGGCTATGGAGTTGATACCGAGGAAGACGATCAGTCTTCAGCGGGTAGTTATATGTCACTTGCCAGGATGGAAGCTGGAAATAATTTTATGGGGGTAAGCGTTTCCAGCGTAAATACTGAAAATAATCCTGATAGTGCTAAGGATAAGACCAGTAAAGAGACGGAAGGCGAGGAAAAGGAAGTAGTGAAAGCTCTAGAGATAGGTGAGGCTGGTGGAGATGCTGGTGGTGGAAGCGGTGGACAAGCTGGGGGAATTAGAGTGATAAAAAGAATAGAAGGAAATATCGAAAAAACTATTTTAATAGAAGGTGTAAAGGAAAGTGTTATTGCTGAAGCTCCGGTAACACCGGCGTCAAATGCCAATAGTGGTAATAACTATCCTCAGAATAGTAATTCTAACAACGCTTCTACAATGGCTACTACTGCTTCTGGTTATAGTACTTAGCGAAGTCTTCTGGATTGATATTATCTATAAAATCTTTAAAACGTTTGGTTTCTTCTTGGTCTTTTTCGGCATTAACCATTTTGGCTTTAAACATTACTTGTTCACTAACATAAATAGGGGCATCTGTTCTTACAGCTATAGCAACAGCATCTGAAGGGCGGGCATCAAGTCTTATTATTTCAACTTCTTCATCTTCTAGGATATCCTCTTCCTCACTACCCTCGAGATCACTATCTATGACTTTCTTTTTTGGCTTTTTCTTGGGTTTATCAGAATTCTCTCTAGGAACAAGTAGTTCTATATTGGAATAGAAGGTATCATCTTTTATTTCAGTAATGACAACTCTATCTACTTCTGCACCAAGAATATCAATTATTTCAACTAATAAATCATGGGTCATTGGACGAGGAGGTTTAAATTCTTGTAATTCCATCGCTATAGCAGCGGCTTCGAACATTCCTATCCAAATGGGAAGAAAGTTTCTTTCTTCTTTGTCACGTAAAAGTATGATCGGTGACATGGTTCTTGAATCAAAACCAAGTCCACCAAGTTGCATTTC